>CALSAT010000014.1:0-18921 GCA_943372905.1 Bacteroides fragilis
AACCTCCAAGTGAAATTGCGAATGAGTTTAGAGATTTACTTCAGCAAGTCAATTTCTTCAGGCATTTAGAACTGCATGGAATTGTATTAAACTCCAATGAACTGCAATTGAGCCTTTCAGGTAACCAAGTCGGACACGGATTAATCAGAAGTGATGAGTTTCTAAATAGGATTGAAATTATCGAAAGAATGGCGTTTAGGACAGCAGACAGAATTAGAAATAAACCATTCAATGACAAAGGAAGACCTCTTAAAAATAATGTAGTAAATTTTGAGCCATATTTATCCATTCCAAGAGCCGCAAGTTTTGCAATAACAATTCGCTTTGGACAATCCGCTGACCAACAAGTGTTCGAAGGAATGGATGTTCAAACTCAATTAATAGATGATATCCTTACGAATATCAAACTTATTAACGACGAAAACTACAACCAATTATCAGAAAATATCAAAGACGAATCTTATCGAAGAAATTTTATCGCTTTAACAAAGCAATTGGCTCCAGACGGAGACAGAATAAAACTTGTTGGATTTACAACAACCCGAAATTTGAATAATGATACTGTTGCTCTGACAAAGATTAGTAAAGACGTACAGGTTCACACTACAATTGAAGACTCAGTTTTACCTGTTTCAAAAAAGGAAATTGAACTCACAGGGACATTATCGTTTGCTGACTCGAAAAAGAGTAAAATAAAATTAACTGACTCAAAAAATATTGATTACGAAATCGAAGTTCCCCAAGGATTACTTTCCGACATTGTTAAACCTTATTTTGAAGAGACGGTTATTATAAAAGGCATTCAAGAAGGAAAGAAAATCCAACTGAAAGACATAGAAAAAGTAGAATAACTGTAGCTAACATTGGTATTGCCAATAGTGGGGCTTGACATTGGAGCAATCAGTCCCGATAGCTATCGGGATAATTCTGTTGTACTGCGGTTCGGGGCTTGACGAATAAAGCCCAGCTTTAGTTCTTAATATTTAACTTTATCAAAAAGCCAGGCAGCGGTTCCGGGCGGTAGAATATAAAATTCCCCACCATCGGCAATACCTACTCGTTATGTGCCATTCTATGCGACATCAAAATTTAATTATTGCCGTTTTTGTGTCGACACTTTTCTTAGTGGCTTGTGGCGACGATAGAAATGAAGATAAACAACCAATCATCAACTCTACACAGACGACAACATATGACAGGGGTATTGGTGACAGTTCAGTTTTTAGAATGGCAATTGTAAAAAGTATTACCATTCCATATAAAAGGGGGTTTGATACATTAATTATAAATTCAGAATGGCGTTTTTTGGACGAAATTCCGAACGACTACCCAATTAATTATCCCCAAACTTATATTGACAAACATCCTTACATGGACACACTTAGCAAACTCCTCGATATAAAAGTGATTACTGACAGTACTTTTGACAAGTATATGGATGTGATATTGAAAACAAAATTTCAAGGAGATTATCCAACAAGTCTTTTTGACACCTGTCTGGCAGACAACATTTATGTTAATGTAGTTGCTAAAAAATTAAAAGACAATTCCATATTGGTCATTACTGATTATCGGACAGTTGACACATCTATTCGTATTGACAATAAGTTTATGCGATTAAATGGTAAATGGAGTTTTAAAGAAGTGAATCCATACACTTTTGAATGACGAAGAACGGCACTTAGAATTGGGTTTTATGCAAGTTGGGCTCAACGAATAAAGCCCAGCTTTAGTTCTTAATATTTAACTTTATCAAAAAGCCAGGCAGCAGTTCCAAGCGGACGAATATAAAATTCCCCACCATCGGCAATACCTGCTCATTAGCAGTAAATTTATTGACACAAACAATGGATATTGAAGTAACAAAAAGAAGTGAGCACATTTCCCTAAAAAGCGACTTAGACTTAAAGGCTTTTGGAGAAAAATTTACCACTCTGCTCTCACTTCCGAAAATGGAGTATGATTATGAGAATGCAACCGAATGGCTTACCATCGACATTGACAAACTTAATTATAATATTTCAAAACCTTTTGAGGAAGGAACTCTGCAAGAATGGGATAATACGGTACCAGAAGGCTGCAATTTTGGAATTGGTCTGAGCTTTCATAAAGATCATCCATCTGTCCATGACAGTGTTTGGGTTGATAAAACGGTTGCAACAATTTGTCAGCAACTATCTAAGGCTTTTAATACGACTGTCTATCACCATCGGACATTAATACTTGGCCCGCACAAAAATGAAAGAAAAAGTATAGTATTTAATCCCTAAAATGGTTTATGGACTTTCTGTTCTTAAAGAAGCTGCAACCAACATTGTATTGGCAGTATGGCGGGACGACGAATATATTTTGATCTTCCTATCTTTACTAAGCAACATATCCGGGCTGAGGTAAGAAGGAATATTGGCACGTTGCCAAGCCCAAACGTAAGCGGTAATTTTTAAAACATCCTACTGACTAATAACATTTTTAGACGATTGTATGAATAAATATAAAAGCTTACACAAATGGATGATACTCCCAATGGTTGTTATGCAACTTGGTATCTTCAAGGATTATTGGGGCGACTTTTCTGCAAATGCATGGTCAGTCCACATACATTATTGGACGGGTACCGTCTGGTATATCTATCTGATAATCCAGCCGTATTTTGCCACACATGGGCAAATGTCCAGGCACAGAACTAATGGTATTATAGGGATGTTCATAGCAGGGGGTGTTTGTTTAACAGCTTTGAGTATGATGCACAGAGATATTGTGACAACTCAAATGGCTTTGGCAACACCTGAACAGTTTGGACCATTTCAACCATGGTTCTTTTTTGGTGTGGCTGCAGTGGAAATTGTAATGATGGCAGCATTCGGTTTTGCCGTTGTGAAAAGTATTATTCACAGAAAAGAAATAGAAAATCATGCATGGTGGTTGATATCAACGGTTTTTATCATAATGATGCCTGCTCTGGGTCGTGGAATTCAAAATGTCTACGTTGATATACACGCTAAAGAATTTCCAAACATCAATATCATTCTTCCGATTTACTATACACAATTTCTGATCATTGGAATGCTGCTCTTAGGTGCATGGAAATACCAAAAACTTAAACATCCTGCGACCTATCTTGCACTTGGTGTTAACCTTTTTATATTTTTATTGGAGCCAATTGGCAGATCCGAAAATATTCAGGTGTTCTTAAAAGCATTAATTAAAGGATAATCTGATTAATAAATAAAAGAAAGATTAATAAGATAAGCTACCGGCAACAGTGGTATCTTATGTAAAGCGGTTTGAAGGGTTCTATTTTCCCCATCGGTTTAATGTGTTTAGTAGTGGCTTTACGAATGTGTGAAACTGAGGAGTAGTGCTAGGCTTTAGAATATATTTTGATCTTCATATCTTTACTCGGCAACAGTCCAAGCTTATGTAATACGTAATATAGCTACAAATTTAATGGCCCAATGTTGGCTACCATTTGACACAATATTTTCAATTAGCAATGAAACTTTCCGGAGCAAATACAGATCGACTGGAAATTAAAGGACTGACCGTTTGGGAGAGCGATGACCGGTACCTTGTTTCAAAAAAGGCAGGTGTTGGAGGAAACTCAATTCCTGGCTTTCGGGAAATCCCTGCCGTAAATGTAGAGACAGGAGAAGAGACATATCCAAACACAGACTGTCCCTCCATACAAATGTTGATTAATGAAAATGAATACACACTGGTCTGCTGGTATTGGGTACCAGGCCCGGGACCTGGTGATTTCGAAATTACATTTACCTCAGAAGACAAAGCAGTTGAATTCCTGCTATCCTATTACTTCGGGGAAAATGAATATTTTGAAGCCAGAAGACAGTATCAGGCGGAACGAGACAGAGTATAAAAAACAGAAGCTATCATGCAGTTTTCTGCCATGCTGGTTGAAGAATATATCCAACTAACGAATAAAGCTCAGCTTAAGCTCTTACTATTTATCTTTATCAAAAGGCCAGGCAGCGGTTCCGGGCGGAGGAATATACAATCCCCCACCATCGGCAATACCTGCTCATTATGTGGCAATTTTTCAACTCTGAAAATAGTTAATCAATGAATGATATTGAATTAATAAAAGCCCAACTTAAGCACTTTATTAGCGTCGATAAGTTTGCTGAATATCAGCACCTCCAGCCTGCAGTTGAAAATTCAACCGACAACGACAAGAAATTAATTAATGATGAGATGAACTCGTGTTGCAGTGAGCTTATTGAGCAAATAAATCAAAAATCCACAGATCCAGGCGTTTTTAAAAAGATAGTTCGTGATTCACTTGATAGAATTAAGGATGCCGGGCTGGATACGGAAGATGAAGAGTTCTGCTATGAATTATATTTTCAAATTGGAGAGATCCTTGGTATTGATATTGAGGATAAAGATATTACTGGACAGGAAATGTTTCTAAAAGATATGCAGCGGCTTGCGAAAATGGCAGGAATAGACTTGAGTAAATTGATTCCGCCAAAGTTAAATCAATAACTAGCGTAACTGCCGCTAACATCGGGTTCCAATTCAAAGTAATTAGAACGTTCTTTTCCTGGCTTTGCCTTCATTCACATTCTGTGTATATTTATAAGGCGGCAGAGTTTTTCCACAACTTGTCCAGCCTATGCGGGAAACTGCAGTTACTTGCAATTCAATGAGCGACATCAATACATACGAACTTTATAACGTTGATCCAGACGACATATCTGACGTTTTGGTCAAGATTCAAAAATCGTTTAGCATTAAGTTCGGCAACACAGAACTTAAGGACGTAAGTACATTTGGTGAACTTTGCGACATTATTATCAGCAAGGTTCCGGCAGACAATTCAAACGACTGTACGACACAACAAGCCTTTTATAAACTTCGGAATGCAATTTTGGGGTCTTTAAATCACGACAAAGCCAGCATAACGACCGACACAGATTTACAAAACCTTTTACCAAGGCATATTCGTAGAAATGTTGTAAAAGCTGTTGACCAAAAATTAGGTTTCGACACAGAACTTTTAAGACCCAAGTATTCTGTAACATGGATACTTGCTATTATTTTGTTTGCCTCTTTTATTGGACTATTTATTTTCTGGCAATTAGGACTAATTGGTTTGGCACTTTCCATAGCCGGACTTACAGTCGCAACCAAATTTGCAAATGAATTAGATATAAAAACGGTGGGACAGTTTTCTGAAAAGATCGCAAGAGAAAATTATATAAAGGCAAGACGGACAACTGGAACAGCAAATAAAAGGGAGATAGTTAAAAAGGTAAAAGAACTTTTCATAGCTGAGTTAGGTTTGGAAGATCATCAATTAGAAAGGCAGTCATCATTCGTGTGACCGGGAAGCACTACAAGTAATAGTGGATTTATTGCTATGCTGCCAGACGAATAAATCCTCATCTTAGTCCAGCTATAAGCTACAGAATATTTTCATCTTCATTATCTTTACTCGCAACATATCCGGGCTTTTCTAGTACTTAATAGCTCCGCATCGCCAAGCCTGGAGGCTCGGCGTATTATTCCAAAGTATAGGTCATGACAGCAAGCAACAAAAAGAAAATTGGCATAGTAGCAATGGGGGTATTGCTATTATGTCTCGTTTTTTACACAAGTATAGTAGTAGGGGAGTTTTATGTTTCTAAATATGGTGAAGTTGTAGAAGCCAAAATTATAGATGTATCTGAAATATGCAGATATAAGAGGAAGTATGTGACATTATTGATTGAGTCGAAGTATGAACGTGTAAAGATTTATGGACCTAAATGCAGGAAAAACGAATTCTTATTAGGGGCAATCATTCAGGTTAGACGCAGCAAACAATTAGATATTCTAATTATTCCAAACAATCTAAGTGCGATAAGATTGATAATATTTCCTCCGTTCACCATATTAGTCCTGTGGGCTCTAATTTCATTAATTAAAGGTCGCAAGGATAAGGCATGAACCAATCACAAATGCGCCTAGCAAGGGCTTTAATGCAAAGCTATTTGGAGAATTCTGTTTTCACCTATTGGTCTAATATGTATACTGAACCAGTACGCCTGTGCTCTTTTCCCGGGTTTGCCTTCATTAACATTCTGTGTATATTTATAAGGCGGCGGAGGTTTTTTCATAACTTGTTCCGCCTAAGCGGGAAACTAACATTGTGCACAATTTATCAGCAGCTGTTAAAATTTGTATAGATGAAAAATGTAGTAATTCTAATTCTCTGTTTAACTTCTTTAAGTATTTATGGACAAGAAAATAAGGAGTTTGACGGACATAAGTGGGAAGCTCCGTACGATTTACCAATACCAAAAGATTGGACAATTGAACGCTTTCTGGTTCCACCGTCATTCGCACCCACAATTCAGTACAAAGGAGTTGAAGATATTAGGTTTACCCCTGGTTGGAGTAAAATTGAAAGTAATGAGTATTGGAGTTATGCCTTCTTATGGTTTTTAGATGGTGCCAGGACTTTTGATTCAAAAACTCTGGAAAACAATTTGACTGCATATTATACAGGGCTTTTTGACATAAATACCGACAAAAGCAAAATTGATACCACCAAACTAATTCCAGTAAAAGTGTCTATAAGCACAAAGAAAACAGAGAATGACGATCATGAAACTTTTGACGGGGTAGTGAAAATGAATGATTACATGACAAAAGAGCCCATTAGCTTAAACTTAATTATTCATATAAAATCCTGCAAAGAACAGAATAAGACCTTTGTTTTTTTCGAGCTGTCACCAAAACCATATAGTGACAATGTATGGAAAAACCTCAACCAGCTTTGGTTGAATTTTAAGTGTGTTAAACCACAGTAATACACTGCGCACCACATGAAATCTGTATAAAAATCATATAAAAAGTACTTTTTTAAGTTTTAGAGGAACAGTATTGGGTTGATGCAGGTAGTTGTTCTTCATCCCGATAGCTATCGGGGCAAATAGCTGTTTTAAAAGGTTGTTACAGACTACTATCAGTGTATGTCTCGTGCTGAAACAGGTTTACACAAAACGTAAACTTATGGACATTATATAAATTCCAGCCCGGCAGTAAGCCCTGGCGTTAGTCCTCATCCTGCATCGAATCCCCCTGCAGCTTTAAACAGCCCAACAATTTCTAAAAAAATATTTGCGAAACCAAATAGTTGCACATATATTTGCAACCGATTAGTTTCATAAACACCAACAAACAAATGAGAAGAGATATTTTTCAGGCTATTGCAGACCCAACAAGACGGGCCATTATCGTCCTAATTGCCTTACAGGCAATGACACCCAATGCCATTGCCGAACACTTTGACACAACACGACAGGCCGTTTCAAAACACCTGCGCATCCTGACAGAATGCGAACTGGTAAAACAAGAACAAAAAGGAAGAGAGATCTACTACGCCCTTGAAATTGACAAAATGAAAGAAATAGACAATTGGCTGGAACAATTCAGAATGATTTGGGAAACTAAATTCAATCAATTAGACAATTTATTATCATCTATTAAAAAACAAAAAAAATGATAAACGAAGCAAAAACCGGCCATTCCGGAAACAATTTACATTTTGATTTTACAGTTGACAAATCAACCCAAACGGTATTCATTACCAAAGAATTTGATGCAGAACTTCCACTGGTGTGGGACGCATTCACCAAACAAGAACTTCTTGACCAATGGTGGGCACCAAAGCCTTTTGCCTCCAAAACAAAGGCAATGGACTTTAAAGTAGGTGGAAGAAGATTTTATGCCATGGTAAGCCCCGAAGGACATGAGATGTGGGCAATACAGCAATACACTTCCATTACTCCAAAAACCAATTTCAAATACCTGAATGCTTTTGCAGACAAAGATGAGAACCCCCAATTACCAGGTTCTGACTGGGATTTAACTTTCACGGAGCAGGACGGAATTACAACAGTGAGTATTACTATTTACAACGATTCCCTGGAACGCATGGAGAAATTGATTGAAATGGGCTTCAAAGAAGGTTTCACCATGACATTGAACGAATTGGATAATTTATTGCCAACATTCAATAAATAACGCAATGAAAATGTATAGATTTATATTATTGACCACTGTAATGATAGCGGCCCTGGTGGGTTGTGGAGATTCTAAGCCGAATTCTCAACAAAACAACAACAGTGATACAATTTCCAATCAAACTTTACATAAAAAGACTGATATGATTACTCAAAAAATAACAGCCTGTCTTTGGGTGGAGACAAAAGATGCGAAAGCTGTGGCGGATTACTATTTATCAATATTTAAAGATGGTAATTTGAAAGAGCATCGCAAATATAAAAATCCACCAGAAGCAGGTGGAGGAGACTTTGAAACAGCCATTATCAAAATTGCAGGTATGGAATTAAATATTTTAGCGGCAGGTCCTTACTTCAAGTTTAATGAATCTGTTTCGTTTGTTATTAATTGCAAAGACCAGGCAGAAGTAGATTATTATTGGGATGCTTTGACGGCAAACGGTGGGGCAGAAGGTTCATGCGGGTGGTGTAAAGACAAATATGGTTTATCATGGCAGGTTGTTCCCGTTGAATATTTTGACCTGATTAACAGCGAAGACCCGAAGGTTAGAGAAAAGGCAATGAAGAATACATTTACGCAGAAAAAGTTAGTACTCTCAGAACTTAAATGAGCTGAATGATATCGGCTGAGAAGCACAAGCCAGAATTTAGATGCGGTAAGAATAAAAACTGCCCATACATGGACTGCGTAAAAAGCCAAATAAAAGCAGCTTTTTTTTAGGTTTAGCTGAACAGTAAATGGGTGGATAAAGGCCGTTGTTGTTTATCCTGCCAACTTTCAGTACCACTACCTGTTTTTAAAGCTTAATATTTAACTTTATCAAAAAGCCAGGCAGCCGGAACAAACATGAAATTTCTTACTACGATATTAGTGACCTTTGTACTTAATCTGACGTCATCTGCACAAATTGATTTCGATAATCCACCGTGGGAAACGGGTTGCGATAGCATAACCACACAAATAGGAATGAATGTATGCAGTTATGAGAAGTTTAAGATCGCAGACAGTATTCTGGATTCTTATTACAATAAGCTGATAAAATATGTGGATTTGCAATATCGAAAAGCATTTAATGACAAGT
This sequence comes from Bacteroides fragilis, assembly GCA_943372905.1. GTDB lineage: Bacteria > Bacteroidota > Bacteroidia > Chitinophagales > Chitinophagaceae > JJ008. The sequence goes on from CALSAT010000014.1 coordinate 9,116, forward strand.
CTTATACCTATAATAAAGCAGAGTATCTGAAGCAAATAAAAGAGCAAAAAAATGCGATCATACGATCAAGAGATGATTTTAAAAAGTTGCTGAAAAACACCACTGATATAATAAGCTACCAGTACGAAGGAGGAACAATCAGGCCAATGGCTGTAAACAGGTATGCTCTTGACCTGACAGTAAATCAAATCAGGGTTTTGATTGATCTTATGGAGGAAATAATTGATTAGATATTTATTGCTAAGTCCATTTTTTTCATAATAATTGTGGCAATGAAAACCTCTCATTTAATAATAGCAGTTTTTTATATGGGCATTGTGTCAAATGCTCAGACAGTTCCAATAATAAGGCACCCTGCAAACTCAACACTGCCAGATTCAATTCATGTCATTGGTCGCATAGTTGATACTCCTGCAATGGGGATGTGCGGGTATGTTTGCTTAGGGGGAACTTTAAAGGTAAAACTAGATGAAAGGGTATTGGGGTACAATTCCAGCTTTGTGTATTTAGTTACAGCTTGCCTGGGATGTGCAATACCTGTTGATAGTAAAATTGATGTAATGGCATCTAAGCTAACGTACGCTGAAAAGGAATGCTACTATAACTCGATCATGAATAACTTTAATTCATACGGTGTTCCTTTCTATAAACTATCTGAGAAGGAAACTGCCAGTATCTGTAAAGCATTACAGGATACAATATGGTGACTGATATCTGTAGTGGGCTGAAAATTTTATTTTGCAACCGGTTTATATATTCAATTGCAGTAGCAGTCAAAATTCAGCAGGTATGACAGAACTTTCAGAGAGGGCAAAAAGATTTTTAGCTGGCGTGGAAAGATTGTCCAGTACTGTTGACCGAGAACAGATCATTGAGTCTTTTTTAAATAATGACGCACCGGTATTTGAACCGTTGATCGAATTTCAACAAAAATATAGTGGCTATAAGTTTTTGGCAGGGCTTGAAATTATTCACTGTGGCATATTGCAGGGGGATGGGGGTTATCCAGTTCGTTCAGGAACTGCCATAGTGGAATTTAGTGTATCATACCCTGGCACTTCCAATTACGAATTTGTTTGTGCTACGGCAGACTGCCAGCCAATATTTACATTGGATGAATATGGCCGTTTTTATGAGAATGGAGAAATTATTGCTTCTTCCTTTGATAAAAAGATGGAGCATTTAGCTATTTGGGACGAATTGGAGGTAAAAGAAGACTTCAGGATTGTGCTGCATGAACAAGCACTCGGTATCCAGGAGTTAGATATGAAGTTGGATTTAACAATGATCCGGGAAGCATCTGATCAATATACATTGTGGTTTAAGAACGATTCCATCTATTTGAAGCAATGCAGCGGAAGGTCAACAATTGTTACTTCTGAGAATTTTGACAAAATTAAAGCACTCATAAATTAAATACACTTTCGATAGAATCTCTAAAGCCCCCCGGTTACACCCGCAATCTTTGCGTTGACCAATCCCCGATAACTATATGTGTAACTGAAATAATCATGTATGAAAAATCTGATTCGGCTGGCCCTGTTGCCAGTATTTGCCGCCACCCTTATTCTCTATGCCTGTCAGAAAGAGGCCACTGACAATACCACCACCAACCCGAACAAACCCCATCCGGTGACAATCTACCTAACCGACCATCAAACACCCATTTTTGACAGTGTATTTATTGACCTCCAGCGACTCGAAGTGAAACTGGAAGACGACACATTGCCCAATGATGGCTGGGTGAACCTGAACATACACGCCGGTGTGTACAATATCCTCCGCTTCCGCAACGGGCTGGATACCCTGTTTGCCACCGGCACCCTGCCTAATGCCCGGGTAAAGAAAGTTCGCCTCACCCTCGGCACCGCCAATAGCGTCATGAAAGCCGGGATCAGCTTTCCACTACAGGTAAAAAGCGAGGACAGGGAAGTGGTCGCCAACCTTGACGATAGCAATTTTGAGATCACTACCGCCGGCCAGGTACTGTTCTGGATAGATTTTGATGCCGGTAATTCCATACAGGTCAATAACAGCGGATCGGGCAGTGGCAACGGGTACCGCCTGAAGTCGCATATTAAAATATTCACCAACAGCCGCTCCGGCCGCATAGAAGGCAAAGTGATTCCGCAGGCAGCTGATGCCATTGTAAAAGCCATCATCGGCAGCGATACGGCCACGGCCATACCGGATGATGATGACGGAGAGTTTAAGATCGTGGGGCTTACACCCGGCACCTACAAAGTACTGGTGGACGGACAGAACGGCTACAGCGATACGCTGATCCAGAATGTGATCGTAAGAAAAGGTGAGGACACCCACCTGCCACAGATAACACTTCATTAAGATATATCAACCTGTGAGAGACCGTACTTTTTGATGATTGCCAGTTAGTTGGTCAGCCCTGCTTTTTTGAGCGGGGCTTTTTTATTTCTTCCTTCCCCAATACCGGTACAGCAAAGCACCCACAATAATGGTGATGGCCACCCACCACCAGTTCCGGGTGCGGTGATCAGCCTCATAGTTACCAATGAATACCAAATGCGCCCAGTAGTTCGGCGCTTTCAGCCGCGGGTCTATTTCCGTATTGTTCAGCAGGTCCAGCTTGGCTTGCTGCAGCGCATGGTCTTTGGTGTATTTTTTCCCCAAATAATAATGCAGCCGGCCGGTGATGAAGGCCGTGGTCTTATCTTCAGCTTTCCAAAGCGAAGTGATGATGTTCGGACAACCTGCATAGGTAAAGGCCCTGGACAAACTCATCAGCCCTTCGCCTTTTACCAACTGACCAGCACCGGTCTCGCAGGCACTCAGGATGATCAGTTGTAAAGAGTCCAGTTTCAGGTCATATATCTCCTGTGCATATAGTTTATACTCTTTCTCACCGGGATGAAAAGCAATAAAGGAACGCATCGGGTCTTCATTGTTCACACTCGCATGGGTGGCCAGGTGAATAATGCTGTACCGGTTAGGCTGCCGGAGGAAATTTGTTTTCGTGGCCGCCGCATCGGCATATAACTGGCCTTTCAACTGGCTCGTCTCTTCTTTGGAAGCGGGCAATACGGTAAAGCTGTCACCGGCTGCATTGCCATATCCTGCTGAGGCAAAAGGTGCGAATGCCATGACAGCGGATGGATTCAGCGGTGCAGCAACCTGGGTGGCCAGTGCAGTAGAGAACTGGTATTGGATGGAAAACTTTTCCAGCAGGTATTGTTTGTTCTCATCCTGCAGCGCTTCAAAAGGCAGGTAGTTCAGTTCATCATCAGGAATAATGATGAGCCGTTTCTTTTGCTGCAACTTTTGCTGTACCGGTTTTATCAGCAACTGGTACAGGTGCATCGCCGCATCTGTGCCGGCATAGCGTCCGTCGGTGGCGGTGCTGTGTAACGATCGCTGCAGGGTATCGATATACGCATAAAAATTTTTGCTCACCTGGATCTTATGGTAAGTAAACTGGTTGGCGGAAATCAGGAGGGTCAGCAGTTCGTTATCCGACAGGTGAAAAGAAAGCAGGGTAGTGGTGGGGTCCAGCCTCTTTTGCAGTTCGGCTACAAGTGGAATCTGTTTGATCACATTCTTCTTTTGCCACAGCGGATCAGCATTTATTTGTTCCTGCAGTTTGCCCAGTTCAATTTCATTGTCACGGATACGGGTATAAACTTGTTGCAGTTCCGTGGTATCCGTCAGTGTCGCCGCTTTTAAAGAAAGGCGGGTAATGGCAGACCTCAGCAGGGCGGATGATTGCAATAAATTATTGGCAGCGCCTGACTGGTTTATTATATCATTGGCGTGAATATTAAAGGAGAGCACAGAAGCTTTGTTGCGCTGGTCAAATAAATAGGCTTCCTCCAGGTAAAGGACCTTATGGGTAATATCGTACAGCAGCAGGCTGATATCAATTGGTTTGCTGTGAACAGTGTGTTTTATTTTACCCAGGAAAAGACGGGCCTCATCAGAGTCATAGGTTTTCTCCACATAGTCAGCCAGTTTAAAAGCGGAGCGGTAAGCATTCAGGGAAGCTTCCAGGTGGCGGATGTCCCTGTCCTTATCGTACAGAATTTTCAACAGGTCGCCTTTGGCGATAAGGATATTGAAAAGATCGATATAGGCAAACACCCCGCTGAATACTTCCGGGTTGGCGCTCGTGGCGGTATCGGTAAAAGTATTGCTGAACTGCAGCAGCGATTGCTGGAACAGCACCAATGCGTCAGGGTACAGTTTGCGGGCAGCCATCGCCTCGGCTTCCTGTTTATAAATGATACCATTGCTGATATTGCGGCGGCTGCCGTTCCATTTCAGGTTCTCCGTTTTTGCACTCAGTAAATAATAGGTGGAGGAGTCCGGTTCATTTATTTCTTCAAAGGCTTTGCTTTTATTCATGTACAGATCGATGATCTTTTTGCTGCCGGTATATTTCACCTGGTCAAAATACCGGATGGCTTCCCGCTGGCGGCCTGTCTTCAGGCAGATGAAGCCCAGGGCATGATTGATCTCATCGGTATATACATTATTGGTGATGATGCTCTTAAGGATGGTCTCCGCTTTCTCATATTCCTGGAGCTTGATAAGTATGGATGTGATATTGAGCTGGTAATTGGTAAGCAGGCTAATGTCTTTCACCTTATTCTCCGCCATGGTGGCTATGGCCTTTTCGATATAGTTGTTGGATTGCTTTAAATTGCCCGTTTCATAATGAAGTACTCCCAGCAGGTTGTACAGCCGCTGTTCTTCCCGCAGTTTGGTATTGTAGCTGTTCTTAATGGCTTCCGCTTTTTTCAGGTAATAAAAGGCGGAGTCAAACTCTCCGATGGTATAGCAGATGCTCCCGGTAAAAAGGAAGGGTTGGAAAAGAACAGAGTCGGGAAGATTGGCCAGGTTCTCTTTTGCCTGGATGGCTGCCAGGTATGCCTGTTTTGCCTGTTGGGTACTGTCGAAGTAGTGATAGATAAGCCCTGTTTTGATAGCCGCTAAAACATACAACGAGTCGAACTGCTGCCTTTTCAATTCCGGCAGCAGGAGTTTGTACTCTTCCAGTGCGGCTAAGTGCATATTGTCGGAAACGGTGATCAGTTGTTCATTATCCCCGGCCCTGTCAGACAGTTCAGCTGCTTTTTGGTAATGGCTTTCGGCTGATACAAAGGCGGACAGCAGTTTGGGATAATTTCTTTCAGCTGTAGTTTGTGAAAATGAAAGGAAAACGAGAATAAGAAGGGCGGCTACTGTAGAAATTTTATGCATATCAGGTTTTCAGCTCGAGGGCAAATGTAGCCGATACGCCGGATATTAATGGTTTACAATAATCACACAGGGTGGCCTGGGTTTGGCAGCCTGTCCGGGGCGGCCGGCCACTGCACCTTTCAAAAAGACCCCTTCATTCTGGCGGTCGTTCAATGTTTCCCACACATCCGCAGGTACATCAGCCATCGTGTTATACCAGTACAGCAGCACTTTTAGCTTATTCTCCGTTTTGCCGCTGGCATCATTGATGCGGTATTTTATTTCAAAGGTTTCCCGCCGGTCGTTTTGCGGGGTGGTGCCAAATACACCGTTGCGTACGGTTTCCGCCAGGTTGATAGAACCGTTGGTGGTACGTACGGCACAGCCGCCGCCATTGGCCACATTGCCGTCATCAAAACTGGAGCCGCTGAGCGGCAGGGCCCTGGAGGGGCTGGCATTATAGACCGGGAAGGCTATGGAATCGTGCAGAGAAAGGTTATAGAATTTATCGGTAAAGGTAATACCGGAAAGAACGACCATGGTGGCAGTTACCGTTCCATCGGTGGCTGTATGGGTGATGCGGTAACGCAGGCCGGTCTCACTTTTAGATACATTGATGGCGCCTGTTACTCCATCAATCTCAATACCATCCGGGAAGCCGGAATAGGTACCGGGCCGCTGGCTGGTGGGCGATACAATATAATCACCGGCCGAAGGCCGCATATAAAGAATGGAGTCGCCATAACTGAGTTTGTAAGGCCCCACAGGATCATCCCCGTTATCAGAAGGCTTGCTGCAGGACAGCCAGGCAAAAGAAAAAACAACACTTACTAACAGGAAATAAGTTTTCTTCATAACAGAGGCCTTTTTTGTGTGTAACCGCCGGATAGGGGCATGTAACCAACAGCCGTTTATTTTTCCGGAGAATTAAAGTTACAATACTTATCATGCCATGCCTGCTGATTTAAATCAGTTTGTTTGGTAGGGGGAGAAATGGCAACTTTGCCACCGCAAACGATTTCACCTACAAGAAAAGGCTATATGACAAGAATTGGACTGATCAAAGAAGGAAAGATACCGGCCGATAACAGGGTAGCGCTTACACCCGCCCAATGCAAATGGATCCACAAAAATGCCCCACAAGTACAGGTAGTTGTTCAGTCATGTCCCACCCGCTGTTTCTCCGACAGGGAATACCAGCTGGCCGGGGTGGAAGTGAGGGAAGAGATGAGCGACTGCGATATATTATTAGGTATAAAGGAAGTGCCGGTGGCAGAGCTGATACCCGGAAAGACCTACCTCTTTTTTTCCCATACTAAAAAGAAGCAACCACATAACCAGCCGCTGCTGAAAGCCGTGCTGGACAAACAAATAACCCTGGTAGATTACGAATGCCTGGAGCATGAAGACGGCCAGCGTATTATCGGTTTTGGATTCTTTGCCGGGGTGGTAGGAGCACATAATGGAATGATGGCATATGGCAACAGGACCGGCTTATTTAGTTTAGACAGGGTATATAAACAGCGTAGCTTCAGAGAGTTGATCCATAATTATTTTGGGCTGAGATTGCCGAATGTAAAGATAGCGGTAACAGGTTCAGGCCGTGTGGCACACGGCATACTGGAGATCATGAACCTGATGGGCATCCATGAAGTGGAGCCGGATGAGTACCTGCACAGGCGCTTTTCTTACCCTGTCTATACCCAGCTGAAGGCCGGGGAATTGTACCAGCATAAAGAGACGGGCCGGTACAACCGGCTTGATTTTCATGAACACCCGGAGCAGTATGCCTGCCGGTTTTTGCCTTACACAGAACAGACCGACATCCTGATGAACGGGGTGTACTGGGATAAAACGGTGCCAAGGCTGTTTGAAAAAGAGGACGCCAGGGCGGATACCTTTATTATACAGACCATTGCCGATATTACCGATGATGCCAACGGCTCGGTGCCTATTAATGTGGGCGACCAGACCATAGAAGACCCGGTGTATGGAATTGACAAGAATACCCTGGAGAAAACAGTGCCTTTTTTGAAGAACTCAATAGATATAATGGCGGTGGGCAATCTGCCCAACGAACTGCCAAGGGACGCCTCCCGGTATTTTGGAGAGCAGCTTATCAAGCATGTACTGGAAGACCTGGTGGGAAATGGCTCGGCCATTATTGACCGGGCCAAGATGGCCAGGGCAGGGGCTTTGACAGAGCATTACAGCTATCTGTCTGACTATGTAAATGGTTAATAAAGTGCTTAAAATAACAAGCGATAACTATCTCTTTTATAAACAAATAGCAGAGGTTATTTGGAAATTCATTTCCGCAAAAAATCCTTACACAATTCCTGAAGAAGCTGATCCGGTTAACAGGCTGAACAAGTTAGAAAGTGAAAGTCAGGCAAAGGCCAGAACGGGACTAAGGCTGATGTTAGACGATCTTTTTTCTATGCAGGATGATGCCAGTCCGGAACAACGGGAAGCCTTAGAGGGTGAATTGCGCAAGGCCGGGCTACCTTCTTTAAGTGAATTACTGGCAGAAGTGAAGCAGGTGCCTGCAAAAGTGCTGAAACGGGGAAAGATCAGGAACGAGCGGGAATGGTATGTTATTACCGAGTTGCTAAGCCGGACCAATGCGCCCATTTCGGCCGCCGAAAGAGAGAAACTGGGGCAGCTAAGCGTCACATTTGAATCCCTGAAAAAGAAATAGCAGGCTTGCGCCCTGGTCCGGTTTACAGGATCAGGCATGCAGGTAATAGTCTTTTAGCAGCTCTAAAAAAGTGGCTGAATATGCTCCATTATTATCTCTGATATAAATTTCATCAACACTTGTAATTGGTTCTTTATCAGTAATAAAAAATCCTTCAATTAATATCCTGAAGCAGGGGTGTACGGCAGACGGTTTCGCCAGAACAAGCTGCCGGATTTGCAGTTGCTGCTGCAACAGCAGCTCCTTTATTTCCCCCTTTCTTTTGAATGGCAATAGCAGGCAGAACCGGCCTTCGGGCTTCAGGTGTTCTTTTATAACCGCCAGCAGCTCCGGCAGCAACAGACCTCCATCGTGGTGGGCGGTGTTCTTTTTAGCATTATCACCTTTTAGTTCATTTTCATAAAAAGGCGGGTTGCTGATGACCAGGTCGTATTTGTGTCCTGGCTTAAACTCTTTTATATCGGCCTGCACCACATTGATGCTGTTTGTCCAGGGCGAAGATGCCACATTGGCTGCCGCTTGTTTGGCCGCTTCGGGGTCAATTTCAACCGCATCAATAAGCAGGTGGGGGTTTGCCTGCGCCAGCATCAGGCTCAGCAAGCCAGTGCCGGTGCCAATATCAAGTACTCTTCTTACCGGTTGTTCACTCCCGGCCTCTGATTCCTGCCCCCCGGCTATTTTCGCCACCCAAGCCCCAAACAGGCATCCATCGGTGGTCACCTTCATGGCGCACTGGTCCTGGTGAACCGTAAACTGCTTGAACTGGAAATAGGTATTGGCCATAAAAAGATTACCGGCTATTATAAAGAAGATTTCAATGTGGAGACCTCGTCACTCATACTCCCTACCATTCCGCCCTCGCCGTAGAGCTGATGGAGAGATCCGCTGTTTGTCCCGCCAGGAATTTATAATACCCGGTAATGGCGATCATGCCGGCATTGTCCGTACAATATTGAAAAGCGGGGATGAAAGTGTTCCAATGATATTGCTTGCCCATTTCAGTAAAAGTATTTCTCAACCCGCTGTTGGCAGAAACGCCACCGGCCAGGCAGATATCGGTGATACCTGTTTCCAAAGAAGCTTTTTTCAGTTTATTTAAAAGAATAGAAACGATCCGCTGCTGGATGGATGCACAGATATCCGCCAGGTTGTCCCGCACAAATGCCTGCTTCTCTTCTTCCGTAGCGGTGAATTCTTCCTTATATATGTTACTCTTACCGGCATTTTGTAAAAAGTACAGGATAGAGGTTTTCAGCCCGCTGAAACTGAAGTTGAGCCCCTCGATCTTTGGTTCCGGAAATTTAAAGCGGTTTCCATCACCTTCTTTTGCGTACTTATCAACTAACGGTCCGCCGGGATAAGGCAGGCCCAGCAGTTTGGCCGATTTGTCAAATGCTTCACCCGCCGCATCATCGATCGTTTCACCGATCACTTTCATTTTTACCGGCGATTCGCAGAGCACAATTTGTGTGTGGCCGCCGCTGACGGTAAGGCAGAGAAAAGGAAACGAAGGACGGGGATCATCGATCAGGTTGGCCAGCACATGTGCCTGCATGTGGTGCACAGCTATTAATGGTTTGTGTAAAGTAAGGGACAGCGATTTTGCAAACTGCCCGCCTACCAGTAAGGAGCCGATGAGTCCCGGTGCCTGGGTAAAAGCAATGGCATCAACTGATGATAGGTCGCAACCTGCTTCCCGCAGTGCTTCGTTTACAACCGGCACAATGTTTTGCATGTGTGCCCTGGAGGCGAGCTCAGGTACCACGCCACCATATTTTTCATGCACGGTTTGGTTGGCAATAAAGTTTGACAGGATCCTTCCGTCCACACATACGGCGGCGGAAGTTTCATCACAACTGGATTCTATAGCGAGGATGGTGGGCAAGGCTGG
>CALSAT010000015.1:0-18869 GCA_943372905.1 Bacteroides fragilis
TCACACAGATCTGATACTGGATGTAAAATTCCTTAACGTTACCACCCAGAATAAAAACTGTGAGCAGTTTATTCAGTGGACAGATAATGATCACCTGCAGGTAAAGGAATACCAGGTGGAAAAATCGCTGGACCGGGAACATTTTGAAAAATTGGCAATTGTGGAAGCAGGTCAGTCTGCTCTTTATACTTATACTGATAAGTCATTTAAAGCCTCCAGCTACTACCGGATAAAAGCGATCTTACTGGACGGCAATTATTATTATTCATCCATCATATTTGCGGCTAATACCTGCCAGGCAGGCAGCGTTACATTATATCCTAACCCCGCACAGGATAAGGTGAATATAAACTTTGGCGGTTCAGTAAAAACCAGCCAGGTTTCTATTATATCAGCAGATGGAAAAGAATGTGGCAGATGGGCTGTAAACAGCAGTACTCAAGTATTACAATTGGATATCAGCAGATTGCCAAGGGGGCAATATTTTATTAAGTTTATCGAAATGAATGCGATGCAGAAAACACATCCGATAGTAAAACAGTAGTAACTATTTTAGGATGAGGCTTATTAAAGCCGCCACCCTTTCACCATCCATTGCAGCGCTTACAATACCGCCTGCATAACCTGCACCCTCGCCACACGGGTACAGGTTTTTTATTTGCGGGTGTTGTAATGTCGCTGCATCCCGGGGAATTCGAACTGGGGAAGAGGTTCTCGATTCTGTAGCCACCACCACCGCCTCATTGGTCAGATAGCCTTTCATTTTTTTGCTATAATCTTTAAAGGCCTGTTGCAGGCTTTGGTGTATGAATCCGGGCAGCACTTCTTTCAAGGAAGCAGTACGTAATCCGGGCAGATATGAGCAATTGGGTAAGGTAGCAGATACTTTGTTCCCCGTAAAATCAACCAGCCGCTGCGCCGGTGCCACAAATTTGCCGCCACCTGCATTAAATGCCTTCTTTTCAACGGTCCGCTGGAATTCCATAAGGAGTAATGGGCTGTCAATATTATTAAGTATCAGCTGGCCATTTTTAATTTCTTTAATAGCGTCCTTCTCTTCCACTGTTACCACAATTCCACTGTTAGCATAAGGATTGTTACGTTTAGAAGGACTCCAGCCATTCACGACCAGTTCGCCTGGAGAGGTGGCTGCAGGTGCAATGATGCCACCGGGGCACATACAAAAGGAAAATACCCCCTTGCCATCTACCTGCTGTACCCAACTGTAAGAAGCAGGCGGTAAAAAATCACCCCGTATTTCACAATGGTACTGCGCACTGTCAATCAGTGACTGCGGATGCTCCACCCGGACCCCGAGTGCAAAGGGTTTTGCCTCGATCAGTATTTTCTTAGCGTGAAGCAGTTCGAAGATGTCCCGTGCTGAATGGCCGGTAGCCAGAATGACAGCATTGGCTTCAAATGTATTTCCATCAGCCGTTCTTACTCCTTTTATTTCATTATTATGAATAATAAAGTCCGTCACTTTTTTTTCAAAAAGGAATTCACCACCGCAGTCCACTATTTGTTTTCGCATCGCAGTAATGATATGAGGCAGCTTATTGGTGCCAATATGCGGATGTGCTTCATATAATATTTGTTCCTCTGCACCAAAACGGACAAAGAGATTAAGGATGCGGCTTATATCACCCCGCTTGCTGCTGCGGGTATATAGTTTGCCATCGCTGTAAGTGCCGGCGCCACCTTCGCCGAAACAATAATTGCTTTCCGGATTTACTTCTCCGTCCTTATTTAATATAGCGAGGTCCCTTCTGCGGGCCCTTACGTCTTTTCCCCTTTCCAGGATCACCGGCTGTATGCCCGATTCTATCAGGCGAAGGGCGGCAAACAAACCTGCGGGCCCTGCACCAATTATTATAACCCTTTCTGAAACCTGGCTTACATCCTTAAACTGAAAGGACATATTCTTTCTTTTCTGAAAGGGCTCATTAATGAATGTATGAAGGGAAAGATTGATCCAGGGCTGCCTGCTGCGGGCATCAATCGATTGTTTTACGATAAAATAGCCTGAAATGGCAGACTCCTTAATAGCCTCGGCCTTTGCGAGGTACTTTTTTACCAGGGTTTCATTGGCCGCTTCGGAAGGAAGCAGCTTCAGGGAAATGGTCTTTTGCATACGGTCAGGTTTTTATCCTGAAAACTGGCTGTAAAGATGCAAAGAAAAAACCGGGATTAATTTTTTAAATCCTTGTTACAGCAATAAAATATTAATACCTTCAAACGAGAACACCTGTTATGAAACGAACTTCCATTTTTGCACTTCCTGTATTGATCCTTGTCTTTTCAGGATTATCATGTAATACCACTTACCAAAGCCAAACACTTCAGTACAAGACTTACCGTATCAATGATGCAGAACCAAAAGATTCTGCACAGCTTGTCTTTTTGCGACCTTATAGTGAGAATGTAAACAAAACGATGAATGATGTGGTAGGCATTGCAGATATTAGTTTTGACAAAAAACAACCGGAATGTACGCTGGGGAATTTTATGGTGGATGCTTTTCTTACAATGGCCCGGGAAAAATATAACACCCAGGTAGATATAGCCTTTGTAAATTTTGGAGGTATCAGGTTGACCCAATTACCGGCTGGCAAGGTAACTACCGGGAAAATATTTGAGCTGATGCCCTTTGATAACCTGCTGATCCTTCAAAAGATCAAAGGATCTGTATTGCAGCAGGTGCTTGACCTGATGGCTGCAAAAGGCGGATGGCCCGTGGCAGGTATGACGATGCAACTGAAAAATAAGAAGGCCGTGAATGTAACGATAGGGGGGAAGCCGCTTGACCCGGAAGCGATGTACACTATTGCTAATTCGGATTTTATTGCAAACGGTGGTGATAATGCCGATATGCTGCGCAATGTACCACAGATAACCAATGGCTACCTGATGCGGGATGCCATCCTTGATTATATTAGGAAGTTGAAAAACCAGGGAAAGAACATTAGTGCTAACATAGAAAACCGGGTGACCAATGCTGAGTAGAAGTAAATTCATCAGGCAGGCTGCTTTATCAGCCGGAGCCTTTGTGGCAGGCTCTTCATTATTGCAGGCGGCAGAATATCTTAGTCCGCTAAAGCTTACGATATTACATACTAATGATACGCACAGCCGGTTGGAGCCCTTTCCAATGGATGGAGGCCGAAACCAGGGGCTGGGAGGCATAGCGGGGAGGGCGCAACTTATTAATAAGATAAGGGGGGAAGAGGAACATGTATTGCTGCTGGATGCAGGGGACATTTTTCAGGGTACTCCATATTTCAATATATATAAAGGAGAGCCCGAGATAAAAGCTATGTCGAACATGGGTTATGATGCCTGCACAATTGGCAATCATGATTTTGATGCAGGTATGGAAAACCTGGCCCTGCAACTGACCAACCACGCAAACTTTCCGATGCTGGTGGCCAACTATGATTTTACAGGCACACCAATGGAGAATAAAACAGCCCCGTATAAAATCTTTAAAAAAGGTAAATTAAAGATCGGTGTCTTTGGTGTAAGCATAGAAGGCAAAGGATTGATACCGGATACATTGTTTGGTGCTACTAAATATCTTGACCCGTTAGTGAAGGCAAACGAAACAGCCGCCATTCTCAGAGAAGATAAAGGATGCGATATGGTTATCTGCTTATCACATCTCGGTTATCAGTATAAAGGAAGCAATACAGTGAGTGATGAGATATTGGCAAAGGAGTCGGAAAATATTGATCTGATCATTGGAGGCCACACACATACTTTTCTGGATGCTCCAACAGAATATAAGAATAAAAAAGGAGATGATGTGGTAGTGAACCAGGTAGGTTTTGCGGGTATAATTTTAGGTAGGTTAGATTTTGAATTTTCCAAATTTTCGGGGAAAAAATTGGCCCAAAACCACAATATTTCTGTTTCACAAAAATGAGGCGGGTAAAAATTTTTTTTTATAAAAGAAATGGTGATATTCGCCGTCCTGTCCAACTTTTTTTACTGACATAGTGTGGAGATTTTTTTTGGACAATTCAGGAAGAACAACTATAGTTAACACGGTATAAACTGCTTACTAATCTGATGGAGAAGAATGCTGAAAAAATCTGGACCAATTGTTTAAAAATCATCAAAGACATTGTTGAATGGCAGCATTACAAAACCTGGTTCGAACCCATCCACCCGGTATCATTAAAGAATAATGTATTAGTGATCCAGGTTCCCAGCCAATTCTTTTTCGAGTATTTGGAAGAACATTACGTAAATTTATTAGCGAAGACATTGAAAAGAGAATTGGGCAAAGAGGCCCGTCTCGAATACCGCATCATGGTGGACAGTGGTAACAGCAAGAACAAACCTGTTACGATGGATGTAAGCGGTCAGGGTTTTAAAACATTTTCAAATAACGAAATGGATTTCCCTTTAGTCATAAACAATCCAGTAAAGAACCCCTTCGTTATACCGGGTCTTAAAAAAATGCAGATCGACCCGCAGCTTAACCACATTTATACTTTCGAAGCATTTATAGAAGGCGATTGTAACCGGGTAGCCCGCCGTGCCGGTAAAACCGTAGCCGAAAAACCCGGTGCCAACTCTTTCAATCCGCTAGTGATTTATGGCGGTGTGGGATTGGGCAAAACCCACTTGGCGCAGGCAATTGGCAATGAAGTAAAAAGGCTTCATCCAAACAAAGTAGTATTGTATGTGAGTTCAGAAAAGTTCATCAACCAGTTCATGGACCACAGCCGCAATAATGCGATCAATGATTTCATTCATTTTTACCAGCTTATCGATGTATTAATAATAGATGACGTACAGTTCTTTGCCAAAGCAGAGAAATCGCAGGATGCCTTCTTCGCTATTTTCAATCATCTCCACCAGTCGCATAAGCAACTGATATTGACCTCCGATAAGTCGCCTAAGGACCTTGACGGAGTTCAGGAAAGACTGCTCAGCCGCTTCCGCTGGGGGCTTAGCGCCGACCTGCAGGTGCCTGAGTATGATACCAGGATTGAAATACTGGAAAAAAAGATGAAGAATGACGGGCTGGAAATGCCTAAAGAGGTAGTTAAGTACATAGCCTACAATATAAGTAACAACGTAAGGGAACTGGAAGGGGCGCTAATTTCACTGTTGGCACAATCTTCGCTAAATAGGAGAGAAATCGATTTAGACCTAGCCAAGAAAGTGTTACGAAATTTTGTAAAATCATCCAGCAAAGAAATAACGATCGAAACCATCCAGAAAATGGTTTGTGAGTATTTCGATGTGTCGTACGACAAACTCCTGCAAAAGACCCGCAAAAGGGAGATTGTACAGGCGCGGCAAATTACCATGTACCTCGCTAAGGCCTTTACAAAGAACTCTCTTAAAACCATTGGTGAGCATTTTGGCGGACGGGACCATACCACCGTCATCCATTCCTGCCAAACCGTAAAAGACCTGATGGATACAGATGGTGTATTCAGAGAAAATGTACTGGAGCTACAGCAAAAAGTGCAATTGGCGGCGATGTAATCAGCAAATTCCAAATAATTGAAATCCCAAATTCCGGCTTGAACATGGAATTTGGGATTTTTCTTTGTAGCAGTTTTTACCGCATTTAGAATCTATGACCAGTAAGCCGGGTCTTTTTATGGAATTTGGAATTTGTTTTTGGGATTTCTTACCTGTTATCTTTATTTTTGCCTCCCTTATTCGGAGAGGTGCCTGAGTGGCCGAAAGGAACGGTTTGCTAAATCGTCGTACGGGTTAAACTGTACCGTGGGTTCGAATCCCACCCTCTCCGCTGAATACAACTCCACACATGCAAAATTCTGCAAATCTTTGATGAACAGAATTTTGCATTTTTTTTGCCCGCCTGCTTACCAGAATGAAATAGTGAAATAAAGCAACTAATTGAAACATCAGCTTACATAAATTTATTCATCCATTCACTTCTCCTGAAAGTTGCCAAGTTTAATTCCTTTTTATTTTTAAACAGGAATGTCATATCAAGCTTTTTCTTATTAATAGACTGAAGGTGACTTTGATTGATTATGTAGCTGCGGTGAATTTTAACGAAATCGGGATTTAATTCAATTTGATCCGAATATTTTTTTAAATTCTTTCCACTAACTATGATTTTACCGTCTACCAAATGAAAGTTGGTATAAGACCCTTCCGCTTCAATGTAAATAACCTGATCCAGTTGAAGAATAAGGATTTGTTTTTGTGTATTTACATAGATCCTTTTGGGATAAAGGCCTGCCAGTTGATCAGCAGAAATTTCTTTGGTGGTTTCTTTTTGAGTTTTTGACTTTTTAAATCGTTCAATAAGTTCCCTGACAGCCATAGATGTAATAGGCCTTGGAATATAGTGAAGGGAAGCAATCTTAAAAGCGTCAAAAGCATAATTGGAGTGAGAACTTATTAATGCAAATGGTACCTCTATCTCCTTCAATTTCTCCGCCAGCCATATCCCGCTGTTTCCCGGTAATACAATATCAATTAATGCAAGGTCAGGTTTATTTATGCTGCAGAATTCTATTGCAGATTCAGCATCTGCAAAACACCCTAAGAGCTTAATTTCTTTGAACCCCTTAACCGCTTTTTCAAATTTGATAGTTTCAATGTCTGAATCATCGACATATACCATCTTAATATATTTATCCATACTCGCTACATTGTTTTATTTTTTCAGAAATAGACGTGAGCCAAACGTCTTCAACATGCTATTTCTGTCAATCCCAATCGTCTTTGGTAGCGGATCCGGAAATCTACACGAGGTTTCAAACGGTACTTTATGTACTTCTAAGTTAAATAAAGTCTTAGTGAAAGCCAAGACCTTCCTTTAAATAATGGTTTGAGTTTGCGCAGACCGGGGAAATTATTATAAATGGAAAAGCATTGGTCAATTCATGATCGTACATCCATTTTTTAAAGCGTAGTTGGTTAAATACTATTAATTATTTACTTGTAATCGTTTTTGTCCCTCTTCCGGTCTGAAAAGCCAGGCAATATAGATTGCCTGGCGTCAACCGGCAGGTGCCTGCAGCCTGATTTTGAATTCACAGGGGTATTATCTTTTACTATTTGATAATGCTATTGAACAACGATTTTTTGTGTTTTAAGCGGCCGGCTTACATCATAGAATTGTATAATATAAATTCCCCGGGACAGAAAAGGAGCATAAATATTATTCATGCCAATTTTTAGCTGACCGGAAAGGACCTTTTTCCCATCCATGTTATATAACAGGAATGATTCAGCGTTTGCATGATTGATTTGCAGGTTTCCATTAACTACTGGATTTATGGCCATTACGGGAGGGAGGCTCTGTTCATCATGATTAAGACTTACGGTATTAGAGTAATATGTCTGCATATTATTGAACCGTACTTTCAGGCGATAAAAATATTTCCTCGTTTCGGTTGGTACCCACTCAAAATATCCTGTAGCTCCGTAAAGCACAGATTTCGACTGGAAGGCAAGACCATCAAACGAGTACTCCAAGAGAATATCTTCGATCACTTCGTCTGCATCTACCACCCAGCTCAAATGGTGTTTACCGCCTGCTCTATTTCCATCCAGTTTTAATTTGCGAAGGGGCAACACACTGGCTGGTTGAAGTGACCCGCTGATCGTATATCCACCAATCATTCCATAAGTACCGGAGTAGGAATTGGCCACTGGCTTTACACGAATGTAATAAGTGCCTGCAGTAAGCATCGTATCAATAGACCCCTGTAAACTGTCGGCAGGATTACTGGTTCTTAAACTAGTCAGTGAATGACTAAGTAATTCTGTCAGTATATCACTGTTGGCTGCCGTATTCAGCGGGCCTGCATTAACAGGTTTGCTCCTGATAGACAACAAACCGGGCGAAGTGACAGTGATCTTAAACAGGTCTTCATCATTTGTATAGTTAAAAACGGCGTCCTTGTTGAACAGATTATTTGTGATTTGAATTACGCCGGCTGAAGCGGAGGTATTACCATGATCGTCCGGTCGTAACTGGATCCCATTACTGGCGCTGGTTATTATGGCTATATCATTTTGCATATTGTTACAACCATAAGAGTTTGGACCATTATGCCATATTGTTACATTCCTGTAGTATCCTACTCCCATAATGGGCGCCCAGCTTATTTCACCGGAACCCGTTCCGTAACTGTAGTCTGATACTTTATTACACAAAGCATCATAGGTGCTTTGGTGATAAAGCCCTAACGTATGCCCCGCCTCATGCGCCGCCGCTTCGGAAATATATTTTATATTGTTTCCCAACAGTTGAGTGAAAACAAAACAGGGCGTATCATCTCCCCAGCTAAAGGATCCGACAAAGGCTGCACCGCCGGCACTTCCATACCATTGGGATGAAGTGGTAAGTACCACCCTGATCCGCTGATTTATGGGAGCGGCAAGAAACCTGACTGAGTCAGTTGTAACATTTAAGGTAAATGGGCGGTAATCCTCCGCCACCCGGTTAAAGATGTCCTGTACCTGTGCGGGGGTCAAACCGGCAGGATTGCATGAAATTGGACCATCATAATTCCAGGCTGTATTGTCAATCAGGTGACCGTCAAAATCAAGGAAAATGGTAGCGGATGCTGTAGCATCACTATTCAACTTAGGTACCTGTGAAACTGCACGGTATGTTGTCAGCAGCAAAATAATCGTCAGTAGATGTATCTTCTTCATGGTGTTTTAGTTATAATGGTTGATTAAATTATGCATGGCTTATTCGAGTCTTAGCCTGTGTATACTTTTTTTGGTAAAATAATAGCGTCCATTTTCACTCACCAGTTCAAAACAGTCTCCGGTTTGCTTTCCATTTATATGGCCTCGGTAACTGGTATTGCCGGATGGAAGGGTGATCTTAGAGAAAACAAATAGCGCCTTTTCAGCAAATGAAAGCTTAATGGTTACTGTCCTGATAGCATTACTGAATTTAGTGGCCTGCGACATAATGGTTCCTTCTAAGAATGGAGAACCATTGGCAAGTATCGTTATACTATTTCCGTGCTGCTTGTCAAACAGAGAGGTAAGGGTTTCAATATTTACCGGGACTGAATCCGGTACAGCCGAAAACAGTTTAGGCAAATCTTCCCTAGGCTCATTCACAGGCACTACTTGTGTATGACCGGGAGTACTCAGCTTTATAAGCAAGACAACAGTCAGGCATAATTTAAGGGGGCAGGTAATTAATTGCTGTATCATATTATTTTTTTTAAAAAAGGGGCCTTCCAGGGCTGAACATAGCAGTCCTGTATTGCCATTGACAATCTTGTTTGTTAATGATGGATACGAAAGGGATATATAATGAAATGGTGGTTCTGGCGGCACAATCAGATCATGGCAGAAGAGCTTTCCGGACGGCTATGACTAAGTCAGCATACCTGGAACCCACTCTGCAGAACCGACTATGAGCAAACAGAACAGCTTGGGATATGAAGTAATTTCTTTCCTGTTGAAACATTGCCTTTCCTGAAAACTGTAAACTATCTTACTTCATACGATCCCGTCTTTATAAGAGCTACTACACATTTCATTCATGAAACACATTTCAAGTGATCGTATAGCTACTTCCTGATTTGTGTTTTGCTGAGGCAAAGTTTATACAAAAACATGAGTTTTGGTGCAGCGTAGAACTACCCAGAAGGGCATTTTATATTGAATTGCGTATATGTTTATTGAAAAGTGATTTTTAGCCCATGAATGCTGTTTTTAATATTCAGAAAAATCCCTTTTTTGGTGGTATTGGGCAGAAAACCGGCTAAATTTTGTAACGTACAAACACGTCACCGGTTTATTATTTCGATTTAAGGCTGTTGAATACCGGCTTTATTTTGCGTCGGTAACTGTGCCCCATGCAAAGTACTTATGTATGTAATAGTACCCTGATTAATTTACCAGCTGATACCTCAATACCAAAAATTATTTCCTTCTCTCAACGTAAGCTTGCGGAAGTAATTTTAATACTTCAGGGTATTGCCGGATCAGCGGTTTCTTACTTTATCACTGTTGCATTAGTACTGTTATAAGGATCAGGAAAGCCGGGTTGTATCAGGGCATCAGAAAAAAGATCTTTCCGGGATGCATCTGCAGTCTTTAGTTTATTCTTTTTCTTCTTGCTGATAGTAATACTTTCCTTGTGCTTCATTATCATATAGTTTTTCAGAAAGCCTTTAGACAGCCCGGCACCACCTTTACTGATTTCGTCAAAAACACTGATAATATCTTCCGGAGGGTCTTCCATCATGATAAAACCTCTGAATTTATCTTTCCTGATCATAGGGACCATTTTGGGTCTTATCAGGTCAAAGCAACCGATCAGTATTGTTGAAGGAAAGAGTACCCTGATCTTTTTGCAGGTGGACCTGAGTTCCGAAAGGCTGGTTTCAACAGTAATATGATAACAGATAAAATCACCTGTTTCTATTCCTGGTTTGATGGGTTCTTCCAGGTCTTTTTCATGAATAAAGTTTACAGAGGCTACATGCGGTTGGAAAAGTGACTTGAAGCCAAAATAATAAATCGTGGTTTTATCCAGAAAGGATATGATTTTAGTTTTCATACAGAGTTATGATTAATAAAATATAAAAGAGGTAGTGACACCTCTTTTATACCTGCACTATTTCCATTATTACTTTAACAATTGCCAATCCTGATCTGTACGAAAATATAGAAAAGAAGTAATGTTTTGTCGGGGCCGGCAGTGGCAGTTTGTGTATGCCCGATTTAGCTAAGAAACATGGAATCTGGTTTGTAAAAAGGTCGATTTTATATCTGAACTATTTGCCGCAGCACCATTTATTGGCGTAAATCAGCAGGGATCGTTGCAATTCTGGCGCATTTTACAGAACAAAATAGGAGGGGGTAAAAATCGGGCCACCCCCGATAAAGGCACTTTCTTGCTGACAGCGGAAGGATTACAGGCAAATGGCCGTGGTCATCAGCAATATGTCTCACTATAATTTACTTCAATATTTGCTACCAGGTTCAGCTATCTAAAGCCTCTGTTCATTTCATTGACAGCAACTATATATCTGTGTTTCTTACCTGGTGAATACCCTCTGCCGGGTATAGAAATGAAGCGAAACTTACCAAGCTTTGCTTAAGCTACCCGCTGGTTTCATTACCGGAAGAAACAGGACGGGATGATGCTTCGCAGATCCTAATTCGTAATTTCAACATGGCCATAAACCGAAGTACATGAAGCAACTCTTTGTTTTGACAGCCCTGCTATTTTCGACAACTCTCTTTTCGCAAAATAAACTGGCGATGATTGTAGCAGTGGGGGAATACCCCGCTGCTAACCTGATACCTCCGATCGCATCCGTAAATGATGTAAAATATATTAAGGCGATCCTGAATAAAAACGGATTTGCAGATAAGAACATCCTGACCCTCATCAATGCCAAAGCCACCAAGGCCGCTATTCTGAAGGGCCTTACCGACGTGGCCACCAAAGCAAAGCGAAAAGATATTATTGTGCTTCACTTTGCCTGCCACGGACAGCAGATAAGGGATCAGCGAACCATAGAATTGGGAAAAGATGAAGACGATGGCTATGATGAAGCGCTGCTGCCCTATGATGCAAAGGCCAGGTATAATCCCACCGGCTATAAGGGCGAAAAGCACCTGCGTGACGATGACCTTTATCCCAGGCTGCTGACCATTCGCCAAAAGATAGGGCCTGAAGGAAGTTTATTGGTATTGATAGATGCCTGTCATTCCGGCACCGGCACCCGTGCAGAAGGCTTTGCCATAACAAGGGGCGAGCCTGTTCCATTTCCCGATCCGGAGAATCCCGTTGACTCGGTAATAAACCTGGCTGCGGCTGAAGCAAGACAGGGCTTCTTTGAGGCGATGCCCGATTCCATTTCCAATATGGTCGTCATCAGTGGCTCTGCCCCACACCAGGAAAATAAACAGTTGGTGATCGATCATGAAGAACTGGGTTCATTATCTTATTCTTTTTATAAAGCCATGAGCGATATGCCCACCGGTAATAATAACGCATTATTATTTGAAAAGATAAAGGCCACAATCCAGGCTTATATTCCCGACCAGGTACCGGTAATAGAAGGTAATGCCCAACAGGTGATATTCAGCGGCAAGTATACAGCCAAAGAAGACAGAACATTTATCCGGGTGGGTATTAAGACTATGCCGGTAAAAGATGACTCGTTATTTACCGTTGAAAAGGGAATGATGGATAATATGATACCTGGTACGGTTGGCAGGATATACAAAGCAGGCAACAAGGAACTATTTGCCACGGCTGTGATACGCAAGGTGGACAATTTTAAAAGTATCGGCATCGCCAGCAAACTGCTCAGGCGTTCTGACTTGTATGAGCTGAAACTGGAAGAAGAAAACTATGGCAACCTGAACGCCGGCCTCGCCCTCAAATTTGAAGAACCATCCCTGCAATCATCCCGGCTGGTAGCACAGGTAAAGCAATTTCTGCAACCCTACCGCTTTTTAAGCCTGACAGATAATGCTGATTTTCAATTGGCTTTCCGAAAAGAGGCCGACACCAAGAAGGCAGAGCTTACAGACCGGAACAGTACGTTGTTATGGTCGGGTAATATAACAAGCGGCGATTCTTTATCCGCAGCAGACCAGCAAAGTATGATCAGGAATATCAAAAAGGCCATGCGGGTGAAGTACCTGCGAACGATGCCCGATGGCGGTGACCTGGCCCGGTTCATTACTGCAGCCATCATACCCAATAAGGAGTATGATAAAAACGAAGGCATAGTGCTGGAAGAAGGCGATGGTTACTCACTCCGGGTAGAGAATAAGAGTGATGTAAAGCTGTTCTATACAGTGCTGGATGTTTATCCTGACAACAGGGTGGAAGTGCTGTACCCCTACAAAGGCAAAGAACCGGCTGATTATATCCTGGACAGTAAAACCCCGGTAATACGAAGGCTGTCTGTCAGTAAAGGTTCACCGCCAGGAAGGGAGTTTTTGAAGATTATTGTCTCTAAAGAACCCATGGACTTGCGTGGGGTGTTTGAACAAACAGTACAGCGGGATGAGATGCGTTCTTTCCAGGCTGTACTGGATGACCTGTTTGCTGAACAGGGGGAGCAAGCTACCCGGGCAGATGTTTCCAGTATTAAAGTGGAGGAAATTGGTATCGTTACTGTACATTTCACCATTAAAAAGAAATAGTGCCTGCCGCATGAGTATATTAAGGATGATATTGTTGTTATTTCTGTTGACAGGGCCGTGTATTCTATTGCCGGCACAGGACAAAGAAAGAACAGAGATAAAAGAAGTGTGGCTCAGGATTTCAGAAACACATAAAAAAAGCGATACCATAGTAGCCGCACTAACCGATGCCGGGAATATCGGGTTGGTAAATCAGCAGTTATTAAAAGCCCACCAGAACAGTGTGACGGAAATACCCGGGGTAAGAGCTAAAAAAGAGTTTAGGGAAAATGGTGCCGGTTATATCGTCATTGTTGATGCTGTTCCGTATGCACTGATCAGAATGTATGACGCTGCCGATACATTAGAAGCTGGCGACCTGGTCTCCATACGGCTGCACATTCCTTTATTACCGTACCGGAGCATTTTTTCAGAGCTCGCATTTAACAACCAGGTATTTACAGACGATGAGAAGAATCCTTTATTTTCCCTGGATTATTTATTAAAGAATGATAGTCGACAGGTGGAAGATTCCATATTCAATGTGCTTACCCGGAGTCTCAGGAATACATATGAACTGGTTAAAGACAGAACAGACCTGCCTGAGGTAATACTTACCAGGATCAGTACAGGGCGTTTAAAGGGAAGGATACCTCTTGAGATATTCAGGGATGTAACGAGAAAAGACATAGAGGCTTTTTTCCAGTACATCCTCGCCTACCCGGTTGGCTATATGGGGAAAAACTTCCGGGCCAGTGAAAGCATGGCTGGCTGGCTCGTGAGCAACAGCCCCTATAGCCTGGTGGAAGTAAAAAATGGCCTGTTCCCCGTGTATAAAAACAAGGGAGAGTTCAGCAAAAGATTGCCCGAGTATAAAAGAGATATTTTGAGCGAAGGAATGGCAGAACGTTTTGCCGAAGATGCAGCAGAACTTGCTGATCAGTTCCGGATGGAAGAAGCGCATGCACTGGCCGATTTTGCCATTTCATTGGCAGATGCGGTGAATGATACTTCGGGCCGGGCAACCGCTTATCTTGGCAAAGCACAGGTAAACCTTGAGCAACAGAAATATGCTGAGGCCATCGTGGAATGTGATAAGGCGTTCAAATGGGCGTTGATAGCAAAGGACAGGACCACCGAGATACAGGCGGTCATTAAAAAAGCATATTGCCTGCATAAGATTTCAAAAAACAAGGAAGCCGGAAAGGTATTATCAGATGTGCGGGTACAGTTAAACCGGTACGAACCTGAAATGGTTTCAGGGGTGTACCAACAAAACCTGCTTAAAATTTACGAGTACCAGTCTTCCATAAAGTTTGAGATGGGGCAGTTTGAAAAGTCATTGCGTTTGCTGGATACCGCTATTGCCATAAATAACCTGATCAACAGTTACGATGCCAATATCAGGAATGCAGAGTATTATACGTTTGCAGGCAGGGTAAATAATGACCAGGGAAAACCCACCGATGCACTCACCGCTTTCAATAAAGCAGCAGAAATATACCAGAATAATTTAGACAGGCTGAAAAGAGCGAATGTAGAAACAGATATTGCGTATAGCTACTACCTGATGGGTGAATACCGAAAAGGGCTGAGTGTAACCGAGAAAGCCATGAAAATGCTGGTGCAGGAGGGGGACGATAATACGGCCGGTTATGCTATGTCGCTGGCGGGAAGCTGTTATTGGGCACTGGGACAATACGATTCCGCCCTGGCAGCACATACCAGTGCTATTGCCCTGCGGAAAAAAAGCGGCAATAAAAATGGACAGGCGTACTCCTGGAATAAAATGGGAGAACTGTACCAGCTCAGCGGATCAAAAACAATGGCCCTGCAGGCATTTGACTCCGCCTCTGTTTATTACAAAGCAGCAAAGGACAGCGCAGGCCTGGCCGAAGTATACACACAAAAAGGGAATGTTTTTTTAGATGATGAGAACTATAAAAGGGCCACCGAATGGTTTGAACGATCAAGAGGTATCAGTAATAAAGCTACCGTGGAAGCCCTGTATAAATTAGGGGTGGCCTGGTCTGCTATAGATACCACGCAGGCAGCAAGATATTTCCGGGAGGCAAGAATAAAAAGCCGGGAAGATGGAAATACAGGGTATCATTTTTATACCACCAAATCATTGGCCATGCTGGCCTACCGCTCTAACGATATGCCCGCTGGCGACCGGTACTATGCAGAATGCCTGGCACTGCGCAAAGAAATTAATACACCAAATGCCGAGTCGGCCTGCCTTTCGCTGAAAGCATACCGCTATGAAACTGCCACCGAGCTCGACAGTGCATTACACTATTACCAGGAAGCAATGGCGATCACTGATACAGTGGATAAAAGCGAATCAGTATCAATACTGAACAATATTGCGAATATTCATATTTCCAAAGGCGAATTCGGCCTTGCCGATGCAGCCCTTACCAGGGCGGTAGCCTTGGCGAAAGATATTTCAGACAGCCTGTCCCTGGGCAGCACCCTGCAGTTCTCTTCTTTTCTGTATTCCCGTACGGCCGAGTTTGAAAAAGGTATTGCCAATAACGACAGCGCTATTGCTATTTTTAAAAAATCAGGACATCTCATACGGCTGGCCAATACTTATGGCTCCCGCGGCACCCTGTTGAGCAGTATGGGTGATAATAACCGTTCCGTAAAAGCGTATCTCTATGCTGACAGTTTGTTCAAAGAAGAACTGCAGGAAGAACAACGTGGCATCCTTCTTAATAATATCGGCACTGTTTACATGGCACAGGGAGATTATGCGACTGCTTTAAAATACTTGCAGCGGTCACTGGGCCTGTTGAAGAAAGGAGTGATAAATGAGACTTACCTGCTTACCCAGGGAAATATTGCAGATAACCTGGTGGGGCTTAAGCGGACTGCTGAAGCAAAAGCATTGCTGCTGGATATTTTGCCAAAAGCACAAAAGATGAAACTGAACAGGATCGCTTCGGGTATGGCGCTGATACTGGGAAAAATATGGCTGGAAGAAAATAAACTGACCGAGGCTGCCTCCTACTTTTCGTATGCAAAAGAGTATGCAGAGGCCAGTGGGGAGCAGGAAAAAATGATCGATGCCCTCATCAACCTCAGCCGCATCAGTATAAAAGAAAGAAGAACGGAGGCGGCAAAAATCAGCCTGCTGCAAAGTGTAGCCCTGACGGGGCGGTATAAGATAGTGACAGCCTGGGAATCGTACTATGAACTGGGCTTATTATATTTCAATGAGCAGCGGTCAGACAGTGCAATACATTATTTCAAACGGGCCGTGGAACTGCTGGAAAAAAATGCCGAGAACTTATACGGTGGGGAAGAGGCCAAAAAGATATTTAATAATGATCCGCGGAAAGCCGACTTGTATAATAAGATCACCTTTGCCTACTACAATACAGGCGATATTAAAGAAGCCTGGGCTTATGCTAACAGGAGCAATATTGCAGGTATCAAAGAATTGTCCGGCAGCCTGTCAGTGAACTCAAGTGATGCCGAAAAAAATGACGCATTGAAGAAACTGCTGGCCATGCAGCAATCAAAAAAGGCGCTGGAGAATACATTGGAAAAACAGGAAGGGGTGGCAAAACAGGAAACGCTGAAAAAGATAGAGATACTCGAAGCGGACTACAATAATTTTTTACAGGATGTGGTGGAACAATACCCGGAACTCAGCACCTACTTCAGCCGTTCAAATGCTGATGAGTTCAATAATTATAAAGGGAAACTACCGGCAGATGTGGCCGTAGCGCTTTACCTGGTAAATGACAAAACCCTGATGATCTTCACTCTTACCAATGAAAAACTGGCAGTGGATACGATGACACTTGACATTGCGCCAAGAATAGCCACCTTCATAGAGTCCATAAAGAATACCAGCAAGCAAACCGGCACCGGGCCGCTTTCAGAAAGGTCTGAACCGGAAGATGAAGAAAAGACCGATTCGGGAGTTGAGTTTAAAGACATTTCAGCAGAATTGTATAATGCCCTTATCACCACGGTGTATGATAAGATCGGTGGCAAGAAAAAACTTTGCATCATACCCACCGGGATATTCAGCAATATGCCATTTCAGTGCCTCGGTAAAAAAACACCGGAAGGAGGTTTTCGTTTCCTGGTGGAGGAACACAGTATTTTTTATACCAATAAGATGTCGGTATTCAACCAGGTGAAGAGAGCCGGTTCAGGCAATGAACTGCGGGCTTCGTTTGCAGCCTTTGGTGTACCCGATGCCACCCTTCGTTTTAATATCACTGAAGTGAATGCCATTGGAAAAATACTCGGGGCCGATTCGACGGTGTATGCAGATAACCGAGCCACTGAAAGCCGGGCCAAGCAAAGCCTGCGCAGTAAGAAGTACATCCATTTTGCCACCCATGGCGTATTGAATTACTCGTCTGATTATTCCCAGTCATACCTGAAGCTATTGCCTGATAAAGACACTACCGGGGGCAATAACGGACAACTGACCATGCGGGAAGTACAAAAACTCGGTATCACCGATTGCAGTATGGTCATACTCTCAGCCTGCCAGACAGCCGTATCCAAACAATTGGTAAAGGGCTGGAATATTTCCCCGGCCAACTCCTTTTTGCAGAGTAAAGTAAGATCGGTGGTGGCCAGTCTGTGGAAAGTAGCCGATGAACCTACCGGCCTGCTTATGGAATACCTGTATGAGAACCTCAGTCAAAATATGGATAAAGTAGAAGCCCTGCGTCAGGCTCAAATTAAGCTAAGCCAGGACCCCCGCTACCGGCATCCTAACTACTGGGGGGCCTTTGTATTGTATGGCGAATGGCAGTAAATACCCTCGGCAGGGTATCACCATGGAAGGGATAGTTAGTATTTTCACCGGGTATAAAATAACCAACATGAAAAAAATATTTAGCCTGACTGTTGTATTCTGCATATTGGTGCTGCATTCTTCAGCGCAATTGAAGTTGAGCAGCCGGGATGCACACGATGTGCCCTGTGGTACCGTTACCGTCAATAGTATGGAGGCCATCGATACTGCCAAAGGCAGGGCCGTAGCCAATAACTATCTTACCTGGGAGAATGGAGAAGTGATATTGGTAAAATTTATGAACAACGCAGGTAGCCAGAGCATTCGCAATAAAATAATGGCCTATGCCAGGGAATGGGAAAAATATGGCAACATCACTTTTAAGTTTGTACCCGACAGCACCAAGATCACCAATATCCGGGTAAAGCTCGGCAGCTTTTATGATAAGAAAGGGCATGATTCCAAACTGGGCATTACCTGCAACAATGTGCCGCAGCACCTGCAAACACTGAACCTTGACACTTCAGATTTTATTGACCTGGAAGCATACAACCTGGAATATAAAAAAGGAGGCGCTTTTACCTCCTATATCAATAAGCGGGTAAAAGATTTCACTAAGTACACCAATATTGATTTTTTAGCAGATATACTGCAGTATCCCGAAGCAGATAAGAAATGGAATTTAAAAATAGTAGGCCGCAAGGCAAGACATGAGTTTGGCCATTCGCTGGGGCTGCTGCATGAGCAGAGCTACCCGGGCGGTATTAAGTGGAATAAAGACACGGTATATAAATTTTATGCCGCAAAGTATGAATGGACCAAAGAAGAAGTGGACAATAATGTACTGGAAGCCAGTGATCAGTTCTTTACCAACGGCACTACCTACGACCCTAAATCCATCATGCATTATGATGTAAAAGCCTGGCAAACGCTGGATGGATATTCATTAGTGAGCAGT
>CALSAT010000016.1:0-18813 GCA_943372905.1 Bacteroides fragilis
CATACCGTAAATAATCCCCCCCCCATTAATTATGTACTCCGGCTTACTGACTGAGTAAAAAATATATGCCAGTACAGTACCAAAAATCAAAAACCAATAATAAGAAAGCCAGATTTTGAACCCACGTTGTAAGATAAACTTCCAAAAATTAATCTCTTCGCCTTTCTTAAACTTCCTTATAAGAATGCTTCCTACTAATAACCCTGAAATAACAAAAAAAAGATCAACACCTAAATACCCAAAAGGCAGAAATTCATTAAAATGGTAAACAACTACAGGAATTATTGCCAGCGCTCTGAAAATATCCACGGAAGATATTCTGTTTGCCGAATGCATTATTTCAATCGACTTTAATTTCATTTCCCAAGCGCATTTCTGACATTATGAATAATTTCAATCAGTCCCTTTGTTTCAACCAATGAAATTCCCCTGCACTCCAAAATGTCATTATAACACAACGTGTGCAACTCTTCAAACCCGTCACTAAATTCTATCTCCTCGTTATTGATTAGCAATGACCGAAAAGTCTTCTTTCCCTTCAGCCGGTTTTCTTCCGGCAGCATCTTTTCATCAATACTCAATAACCAATTCACATCTGCTTTCTCAAGCACCAGTTTCCCGGATGCATTGGTGGCAGTATGCTCCATTACTTCACTATTCTTTACTTCACCGAATATCCAAAGCAGGATATCAAAAAAATGCAGTCCTATATTGGTGGTAATGCCTCCGCTTTTATCTGTATCTCCTTTCCAGCTATGCCGGTACCAGTTACCCCTGCTGGTGATGTATTTCAGACCAACAGTATATTTTTCAGCCGTGGGCGCCTGCTGAATTTTTTTTCGCAAAGCCATGATCGCCGGATGGTAACGCAGTTGCAGGATAGTATAAACTTTCCGGCCAGTTTCCCTTTCCATATCCAGCAGGGCATCCACATTCCAGGGATTGAGTACTACCGGCTTTTCACAGATCACATCGGCACCAATACGGAGACCAAAGCGTATATGTGCATCATGCAGGTAATTGGGACTGCACACCACCACATAATCTATCGGGGTACCGCTTCTTTTCAGTTTTTCGCAATGCCGGTCAAACCGCTCGAACTCTGTAAAAAAATCAGCGTGGGGAAAATAACTGTCGAGCACCCCTACAGAATCATGCTTATCAAGGGCGGCCACCAATTGGTTACCAGTTTCTTTAATGGCCTTCATATGCCGGGGGGCAATATAACCGGCGGCACCTATGAGTACAAAATTCTTCAAGCTGTATTAACTGATTTTCTTTACGAGATCATTTTGCTGACGGTACTTCCCGCCGCTTTCCGGACAAGTAGCGTTTCCGTCAACATCAAAGTGGAGTGTATGCCCGTATTCACTCACCCAGCCCTTTTGTTGTGCCGGGTTGCCAACCACTAAGGCGTAGGCAGGAACATTTTTCGTAACTATTGCGCCCGCACCTATAAAAGCATAAGCTCCGATCTCGTTACCGCAGATGATCGTGGCATTGGCGCCAATAGTAGCCCCTTTTCTTATGAGGGTCTGCTTATATTCATGCTTTCTGCTTACCGCACTGCGTGGATTAATAACATTGGTAAATACAGCTGAGGGGCCGATGAACACATCATCCTCACAGACCACTCCTTCATATACTGATACATTATTCTGCACTTTTACGTTATTACCCAGTATTACATTGGCGGCGATAAATACATTTTGTCCGATAGTGCAGTTGTCACCCACTTTGCACCCTGTTACAAGGTGACTAAAGTGCCAGATCTTTGTTCCGCTACCTATCTGGCAATTTTCATCAATGATGGCTGTATCATGGATAAAGAAAGACATCTCAGTTGCGGGCTATTTTTTTCAGGTATTCGCCATACCCGCTTTTTACCAGTTCAGCAGCAAGTTTCAACAACTGCTCATTGGTAATAA
Source organism: Bacteroides fragilis (assembly GCA_943372905.1). Lineage (GTDB taxonomy): Bacteria > Bacteroidota > Bacteroidia > Chitinophagales > Chitinophagaceae > JJ008. Next base: position 1,929 of record CALSAT010000016.1, read on the forward strand.
ATCCATTTCTGTAAGCCTGTTCTTCTATACAACCAATTTTGGTACCCTGTCTTTTTTCAATCACCCGTACAAATTCACTCGCATCACTCAGCGAGTCGAATGTGCCTGTATCCAACCAGGCGGTACCTTTATCAAGTACTGCAACTTTTAATTTTCCGCTATTGAGGTATACTTTGTTCACATCAGTGATCTCATACTCGCCGCGGGCTGAAGGCTGCAGGTTCCGGGCTATGTCCACCACTTCATTATCATAAAAATATAGACCGGGTACAGCAAAGTTTGATTTGGGCTGTGCAGGTTTTTCTTCGATAGAAACTGCTTTCATTGCGGCATCAAATTCTACCACCCCATATCGTTCGGGATCAGACACCTCATAGGCAAATACATAGCCCCCTTCCACTTCGTTCAACGTCTTCAGTTGCTTATCCAGGCCGGTACCATGAAATATATTGTCACCCAGCACCAATGCCACTTTATCAGTTCCAATAAAATCTGCCCCAATTACAAATGCCTGTGCCAGTCCATTGGGTACGGCCTGCACTGCATATTCAAAACGGCAACCTACCTGGCTGCCATCACCAAGCAGTCTTTTAAACTGGGCATTATCTTCCGGGGTGGTGATGATTAGTATCTCGTTAATACCCGCCATAATCAGCGTGGATAACGGGTAATAGATCATGGGCTTATCATAGATAGGCATCAGTTGTTTCGATATTGCTTTGGTGATCGGGTATAAACGGGTACCTGATCCGCCGGCAAGGATGACTCCTTTCATAATTTATTCTTTATGATACTGTTTCTCATAATACTGCTGGTACTCTCCGGATGTAACATGAGTCAGCCATTCTGTATTTTCCAAATACCAGTCAATGGTAAGTGAAAGTCCTTCTTCGAAAGTGACGGAAGGCTTCCATCCCAATTCCTTATTGATCTTAGAAGCATCAATTGCATACCGCCTGTCATGTCCCGGCCTGTCCTTTACATAAGTGATCAGCGCCTCACTGCTTCCTGGTGCTTTACCGGTCTTTTCATCCACCAGTTTACAAAGCAGTTTCACGAGGTCAATATTCCGCCATTCATTAAAGCCGCCGATATTATACGTATCCCCTGTTTTTCCTTCATGAAAAATAAGATCAATAGCGGCTGCATGATCTTTTACATACAGCCAGTCACGGGTGTACAGCCCATCACCATAAACAGGTAATGGCTTTTGGGTCAGTATATTATTGATAAAAAGAGGTATCAGTTTTTCAGGAAAATGATTAGGGCCATAATTGTTGGAACAATTGCTGACCACCGTTGGCAGCCCGTACGTGTCATGATAAGCCCTGACAAAATGATCGCTGGATGCTTTGGATGCACTATAAGGAGAATGAGGATCGTACTTAGTTTGTTCTGTAAAGAAACCGGTATCTCCCAGGGCTCCATATACCTCATCTGTGGAAACATGAGAAAAACGCTTGCCTTCTTCCGATCCCTTCCAATGGTTTTTTGCAGCATTCAGCAAATTGACTGTGCCAATGATATTCGTGTAAACAAAATCAAGCGGCGACAAAATAGAACGGTCCACATGGCTTTCTGCAGCCAGGTGGATGATACCATCGGGTCGGTATGCTGTAAATATCCTTTCTATCGCTGCCGTATCAAGAATATTTGCTTTTTCGAAAATATAATTTGGGGCATTCTCAATATCCCGCAGGTTCTCAAGGTTGCCTGCATAGGTCAATGCATCCAGGTTTACAATTTTATAATCCGGGTATTTTGTTACAAAGCGGCGGACAAGGTGCGACCCGATAAATCCGGCACCTCCTGTAATTACTATTGTATGGGCCATACTTATTAATAGTGGTTTATTTTATACCAATTGAATGTTTTACGCAGTCCCTCTCCTACTGTTACTTCCGGGGCGTATCCGAGCAATGTCCTGGCCTTTGAAATATCAGCGAGGCTGTGTTTCACATCTCCCTGCCTCTCCGGCCCAAAAACTGGTTGCATAGAAGTGCCCGCCTCTTTATTTAATCCTTCAAATAATTGCAGCAAGGAAGTCTGTTCACCGCAGGCAATATTGTAGGCCTGGTTCACAGCAGCATTATTGGTGGTGAAAAGTGCAAGAATGTTTGCCTTTACTGCATTTTGGATATAGGTAAAATCACGGCTATGACTGCCATCCCCGTTTATAACGGGTGGCTTGTTATGAAGCAATGCTTCCGCAAACAAAGGAATAACGGCAGCATACGGTCCGTTAGGGTTTTGCTTTGGCCCAAAGATGTTGAAGTAACGCAGCCCGATGAATTCGATATCATACAAATTAGCGTACACTTTTGCATACAATTCATTCACATACTTGGTGACTGCGTAGGGAGATAACGGGTTGCCGATCTTATCTTCCACTTTTGGCAAACCGGGGTGATCGCCATAAGTAGATGAGCTGGCTGCATAAATCACCCGGCGTATTTTTTTCTCCTTTGCCGCTGTGAAAATATTCAGCGTACCGGTGATATTTACTTCATTAGTAGTAAGCGGATCGTTGATGGAACGGGGCACCGAACCCAGGGCCGCCTGGTGAGTAATAAGGTCTATCGTATCACAAGCGGTAAGACAAGTATCATAACTTCTTATGTCCCCTTCGAGGAATTCGAATTTAGGATGGGAAAGAAATTCCCGTATGTTATCCAATGACCCAGTAGCCAAATTGTCCAATACTCTTACATGGGTCACTCTCTCGTCAAGCAACAACGCTTCAGCAAGATTAGAGCCGATAAAACCAGCCCCTCCTGTAATTAAGATTCGCATGAAATAATTAAAATGAGTTTTACTTTTTCCTTTTTCTGTTGAAAAAACGGCGGATATCCAGCCAGTTCAATATTTTTTCAGAAAAATTCTGTGGTGGGGTTTCTTCTTCGTAATAACTGCCATAGCCGTACCCATAACCATACCCGTAGCGGCCGTACCCGTAATAACCATAGCCTGGTTTTAATTTCACATCATTTATAATAATTGAAACCTTCGGAAGTTTCTGGTCCTGGTAAAATTCATCTATAAGAGCCACCTGTTTTTTGAACGTATGCCCCTGGCGTACCAGGTATAGAGTGCAATCTGCATATTTACCCAATGTCATCGCATCACTCACCATTCCCACCGGCGCTGTATCGATAATGACCACATCGAAATTATCTTTTAACCATGCGAACATTTCATCAAGGCGTGAATCCAGCAGCAATTCAGATGGGTTAGGCGGAACCGGACCGCAACCAAGTACAAAAAGATTTTCATGCTCCGGCACCGGTTTTATCATATTGGCCAGTTCTCCCTTACCAACAAGGAAATTAGTGATACCGGGTCCCTTGGAAATACCCAAACCAGACAGCACCTTAGGTTTACGGATGTCAAACTCCAACACTATTGTTTTTTTACCTGCCAATGCCAGCACCGCTCCCATGTTAGTACTTACATAAGATTTACCCTCACCGCTAAAAGAAGAGGTGACAAGGATGCAGGGCTTTTCTTTTTTACTAAGCACATACTGCAGGTTCGACCGGATGATCCGGAATTGCTCCGCCACCATGCTGCGGGTGGACTTGCTTACTACTAATGTATTTTCCGAATAAGAATGGCCTATTTCACCCAGGATCGGAACCTGTGTTATTTTCTCTATATCAAAACGGGTGGTCACTTTGTCATTCAGCACCTCCCCGGCAAAAATGAACAGGGCAGGTAAACTGATACCCAGTAAAATGGCAAGAATTTGTATGGCCCTCTTGTTAGGTTTGATAGGAGTAGTAGAAGGGTATGCCTGGTTGATGATGTTTGAACTGGCGATGGTGGATGCCTGCGATATAGCAGTTTCTTCCCTTTTTTCCTGCAGTATTTTATACATTGCCTGGTTGCTTTCTACCTGCGCTTTTTTCTCCGCCAGTTCTTTCACTTTCGCTGGCATGGCTCGCAACTGTACCTGGTTTTGAGAACTGAGGCTACGAAGACGGCTGATACTCCCATTCATGGAAGACTTGATATTCCTTATGTTTTCTAATATGCTGGTTCGTAACTTTTCAATTTGTCCTTCTATCTCTTTTACTACCGGGTTATTCACAGGCACATTAGAATTAAGCAATAATTGCCGGTCTATCTGGGCCTTGTTGTACTCTGTCACCAGTTGGGTGAAAGTAATATCATCTATGTTGAGAGTAGAAGGTACTTTACTAAATTCATTCCGCTTATCCTTCAGGTATTCATCTACGATACTTGAAATATTTAGTCTTTCTGTTTGTTCATTGATGGCCTTATCTGTTTCAGAAAGAACGGTCCAGCCCTTTGTTGATTGCGCTTCCTGATCAATAAGATTATTACGAAGTTGATAATCCAGCAGATCTCCTTGTAAACTGTCGAGACGCTTACCATAGTCAGCCAGTCTGCCATCAATAAAATCCAGTATTTGGCCGGACGACTGCTTTTTTTCTTCAATACTATAACTACCATACTCTAACATCAGCCTGTTAATGATATCGGCCCCCAGCAATGGGTTGGGGGTACGCATACCGATAGACAGGATACCTGTTCCCGGAGTTTTAGGAACTACATAGATGCCGCCGGCATAAGCCCCTGCTGCAATAGCTGTCGGCTGCCATATTACGCTGTAGTCATTACTGCTAATATTGCCACCAGTTCTTACGATACGGAAAACACCATTTGAATTCTTAAAGCCCTGCCCGAATGAAGCAGTTACCTCGTCATTGATACGAATTTGATTTTCATTCAGGAATTTAATTTTCATGGAAAAAGACCTGGAAGAATCTGCGATCTGCAACGCCTCTATTATAAAGGGGCCCTGCCGGTAAATATTTACATTCTTCTTAATCTTGCCTTTGATGTAATAACTGAACTGAAGTTTCAGACTGTCCACCACCCGCTGCATCAACGGACTTGATTTCAATATTTCTATTTCACTCAGGATATTTTGGGCCTTATTATTCGCCAGCACATCTTCAATAATGTCTGAACTGCGACCTTGCTGTTCCACTTTAATGTTCATAGTACCTCCTACATTATAAATAGGAATGGTGTACCGGAGGTAAAGAAAAGCTACGAGCAGGCTCAGCGCCACTGACAGCACAAACAAAGGCAGAAAACGTACGTATTTATAGAAAAGATCCCTGAAACTTAAATTCCAAAGCTCTTTCCTGTTCTCGTTGATATTCTTGGTAACCTGGTCTTCCATTTACAGAATTTCTGATTAATTAAGGGGCAGATCAGTTTTTAATAAAAATATTGGCAAGGGTGGCAGCGGCGGCCACCAATGTTAACCCCATTGAGATCTTTTGAAATGCTCTTTGCTGGTCGGCATCTTTCATTCGCTGCTTCGTAGGCTCCACCAGCACCACATCATTTTGCACGAGGTTAAAATAGGGCGAAAGAAAAAGTGAATCGGAGGATAGATTTACAATGCCTATTTCTCTTTTACCATCAGTTTCCCGCAAGATTTTTACATTATCCTTCTTACCATAATCGGTAATGCCACCGGCAAGCCCCAATGCTTCGAAGATCGTGAGCCGCTCGCCCGGTACTGTTACCGGTCCTTCTCTGCCCACCTGGCCAAGCACCGTAACCCGAAAATTCAGGTAACGTATGATTACAGTTGGATTAGACAACAGCTCAACCGGCTGTGTCAGTCTTTTCTTTACCTCCGCTGCTAATTCATGCTTGCTCATTCCTTCAGCATGAAAAATACCAAGTCGGTGGTGCTCGATATTGCCATTATTATCAACCAAATAACCTGCAGACCCAGCCGTCTGGCCTGTACCTGCTGCAGCACCCGGGGTGACAGGCAGATTATACAACTGATCTATTTCCGGTTTTGTACTAAGACTGTACACCTGGATCGAAAGCAGGTCACCTTTCTGAATTTTCAGCTCTGGAATTTTTACTTCCCCTTTCCCTGCAGTATCACTGAATCTATCCAGGTAATAGGGAATCTTTTGCTGGGGTTTACAGGAAAAAAAATAAAAAGGGAGTGAGAATAATAATAAAATCCGGATGAATTTCATTGAAACGTCTTTTGTGTAAAGTGCAGCTATCACTGCAAAAATAAGGTTCGGTTTTACTTGGGAAGTACCGAAGTTAATTTAGTTCTGTCAATATATGCCACCAAAATATAACCCAGACTGTCAATCGCTACCCGGGCCATTTTATGCCGTACATCCAGCACTTTTCCTTCCTGGTCCATCAGGCTGCCATTGGTAATGCGCACCCGTTGATTTATTTTTAACTGTGTCGGCTTGGCTTCCACATTCTCGTACTCATCAAGGAAACGCCTGATCGCCGTTATCTCTTTCTCTTTGATCACGGCAGGTTTGCCATTCCAATACACAAAGTTGATAGCACCACTCGTCATCCTTACAGCAGTTCTGTCAGCATCATTCACTTTTACGAAAACATATGATTTGAAAAGCGGCTCTTGTACTACTTTCACCCTGTCACTCCACTTTCTCCGCACCTTATTTAGCGGGCAGTAGCTTTCAAACCCCTTTTCTGTCAAAAGTTGATTAACTTTTTTCTCCCATCGTGGCCGTGTATAAACGGCTAACCATTTTTTGCTCAAGAGGTAAGATTTTGTGCAGGGCTTCGCCACCTCAGTTACATAGAAAAATACCCATATAACTGGTTATCATTGATTTATGGTAAAATCAGTGGTAACATAATTCCTCCTTACTGATTTTGCTGCAAATATAGGCGAAGATGTGAGTGGGGAAGCAATAAAATGTACAGATTTTGAATGATTTACCCCCACAAGTTGATAAATATCAGGGGACAAAAAGCAAAGCGTTCAGTATCTATTGATACCGGGAAATTGTTAACCAATCTTGAAGGTTGAAAGGAAGCAAGTTGTACAGGCAGATCGCCTGCTTCATCGTTATTTACTGCTTATTGACTGCCTGCTGGTTACCATTTAGTTGCCTGTTACTTGCCTCTTCCTTGCTTCTTCATTGCTTGTTAATTGCTTCCAGCTTGCACCTTAATTGCATTTGCCCATCTTTAGTGGCATTAAGAGGCCTTAATGAGCATTAATGGGCCTTATCGGGAACCTAGCGCTCCGTCATCCATTATGTTGCAGCAAATAATAGTAAGTATTTAAATGAGTGACCCGAGCTTCTCCTCAAGGCCAGCTCCATGGGTAAGGTGGCGGCCGTCTGTGGTGTCAGCATTCGGGTATTGTGAAAATGGTTACCACCTTTTATACGCAGATCGAAAAACAAAAAAGTTCCTCTCTTACTCTGGAGCAGGTCGTCCTATTCTAGAAAAGCCCGGTCTGCCATTCTATTCATCTGGCAAAGCAAAACAATAACTTTCAGTTATCTTCAACAGCCAAAACCTATAATTGTGAACCAACGCTTTTACTCGCTGGATGTTTTCCGTGGAGCCACGGTATGCCTCATGATACTGGTTAATAACCCGGGCAGTTGGGGCCATATTTACGATCCGCTGGAACATGCCCCCTGGCATGGCCTTACTCCTACAGACCTGGTATTTCCCTTTTTCCTGTTCGCCGTTGGTAATGCTATGGCTTTTGTGATGCCCAAAATGGAAGCCGGCGGTAATAGTTTCTTTTGGAAAAAAGTAACAAAAAGGACCCTGATCATTTTTGGCATCGGCCTTTTTCTCAGTTGGTGGCCCTTTTTTAAATGGGATGGTGACCATCTCATATTCCGGCAATGGGCCGACCCGGCCAATCCAAAAGCAGGTGTAAGGATAATGGGGGTGTTGCAACGCATTGCCCTTTGCTATTTCTTTGCTTCTGTTATAGCTTATTACCTGAAACCTAAAAAAGCATTCCTGGTCGGTGCTATTTTACTATTGCTTTACTGGATGATATGCGTTGTGGCTAATCCATCTGATCCATACAGCCTGGGCGGTTGGTTTGGTACAGAATACGATGTTAAGATACTTGGGCTCCGGCATATTTACCAGCAGGAAATCCTCAATGGGCAAAAGGTACCTTTTGATCCGGAAGGATTGCTGAGTACTGTGGCGGCGGTGGTACAGGTGATATTCGGTTACCTGGTAGGGGATTACATCCAAAAGAAGGGAAAGAACCCTGAAATGGTAAATGGTTTATTCGTGGCCGGCGTGGCTTTGCTGGCTGCCGGCTTTTGCTGGGATACAGTTTTCCCGATCAATAAAAAGATATGGACCAGTTCTTACACCGTTTATACCACCGGCCTGGCAATGATCACCATTGCTACCATGATCTATCTGATAGAATTTAAAAACATAAAAGGGGGGCTGTCCAGGTTCTTTGATGTGTTTGGTAAAAATGCATTGTTTGTTTTTGCGCTGAGTGCCTTCCTGCCAAAAGGATTGGCCCTGGTAAAGCTGGGCGACGGGACAACACCCTGGAACTGGCTCTACAAAAAGGTCCTCATTCATATTCCCGGTCCGCCGGAAAATGGCTCCTTAGCCTATGCACTCTGCGTCATTACTTTCATGTGGGCCATTTGCTGGTGGATGGATAAGAAGAAGATATATGTAAAAGTTTGACCGGGCGTCTTAACAAGATTTTAGCGCTTTCATTTATCGCAGCATTGTGAAAACAATTCTCCCCCTGCATCAGATTCATGTTACTAAAAATAAAACATGAAACTAATAATCTTTATCAGTGCAGGTGCTTTTATCTTCTTCTCCGCTTTCGCACTTAAAAAGCAAGCCCCTTCTTCCCTATATGAAACCAAATGGGCCTTAAAGAGTATTCATACTGATGGAACTAAGGAAGAGGTGAAAACTAAAGCTTTTATTCAATTTCATGCTGAAAAGAAAAGCGCCGGTGGCAATGGCAGTTGCAACAGCTTTGGCAGCAACTTTACATGTAGCGGCAACCAGATAAGTTTCAAAAATATATTCTCCACTAAAATGTACTGTGAAGAAATGCAGAAAACAGAAGATACATTTTTTAAACAACTGGAGAAAGTGAACAGGTTTGAGATAAAAAGCAAAACACTGCTTTTATATCAGGGTGATGTTCTGCTGCTGGAGTTTGGTTCGGAATAAAGAACAAACCTGCTGTCTTCCAAATATTCAGGAAGATATGTGTCAATGTCGTAATCCGCATAACGCTGAAGATCAGGTTCTGTAATTTCTTTATATAGATAATTTTCAAAAATCGGATCACATCTTGATTGGTAATACCTCAAAATATTCTTCCTCAGTGATAAAATAGTTGTTCGCAATATGTAGTTTAATAATTTCAAAACAACCTTCCCTGCCCACCCGGTACCTGGAACTTACTGGTATCCAAGCTCCATTCCTCCGCATTCATTTTATACAGCTTCCCATACTTCTTATACTGCTGCGCTACCATATCTGCAATAGCGCCTTCACCCCGCATACGTACGCCCCAGCGGGTATCATTTACTTTTCCATCATGGCTTTGCTCTATCAGGTGCCACACTTTATCCGCACGGTCAGGAAAATTCTTGAACAGCCAATCATGAAATAAGAATTTAATGGCCCCATTCAAGCGAATAAAAGTATACGCTGTAAAGGTGGCCCCGTTATCTGCTGCTGCTTTCATGATGCGCTGCATCTCATGCTCATTTAGACCCGGTATCATTGGCCCCATCATAATGCCCATACGAACACCGGCACTGCTCAACTCATTGATCACTTTCAGCTTTTGCTGCGCCGTAGTGGTTCTTGGTTCCATCGTTCTTCGCAGGTCTTCATTAAAAGAAGTGATGGACACCATCGCAGATACGATCTTCTTCTTCGCCATTTCCTGCAGTACATCCTTATCTTTCAGTATCCACGAGTTCTTGGTAAGTATCCCCACAGGTTGATTGAATTCGTTGCAGACTTCCAGCAAGCCCCTGGTAAGGCGGTATTTTTGCTCGGCAGGCTGGTAGCAGTCCGTATTACCACTCAGCATAATAGGTGTGGCATCCCATTTTGGATGCATCAGGAATTTGCGGAGCAGTTGCGGAGCGTTTTTTTTGACAATGATCTTTCGTTCAAAGTCAAGGCCGGCACTGTAACCCCAGTATTCATGCACGTTACGGGCATAGCAATAGATACAACCGTGCTCGCAACCTGCATAGGGATTCATACTGTAGCCCATACCCACATCCTTACTCTCTACCTTGTTTACGATAGTTTTTGAATCCTGCTCCATATATATAGTAGACACATTTGATTCTTCCCAGTCATCTATTCCTTCTATATGCTCCCGGGTCGTCTCATTTTTCAGAAACCGGTTCTTTGTATTGAATTGTGCGCCTCTTCCGGCCAGGTACTGCGTTCCATCTTCCGGTTGTTTTGCTGCCACTTTAAAATGATCCTGCCTCAGTTTTTCTGACATATACTATTTTGTTTTGGTTGTTATAAATAAAAAGGAGAACAAAGAGTTGTCTCTTCATGATCATGCGGCACAAATCCCTACTCTTTATTCTCCTTTTGCTCACATTACCCATCCCACATTTATTTCCCCGGTTTTCACTTCAAACTGTTTTGAAACAGAAAGCTGCAGTAGCAGTTAAAATAACTCCCCCTGCTTTGTTGCCACCGGCAGATTTTGAAAATCAAACCTTTTTGCAACATGGTATTTCATTTCTCCTTCCGGCCTTTTTAGCAAGGTCATTCCATCTGCAATGAACCGCCCGGTGAAATGTTTATTACTGTACTCCAGCCAGCCCTTCTCATACTGCCAGGGTTTCAGCTTTCGGGCTATGGTGAGATGAGGCTCCATAATAAAATGGGGTTTGTTATCATCATTCAGTTTCATCAGCCGCTGGCCATCAGTGCGGATCTCCTTTACCAGGCTCTGCACCGGCAACTTGCTGGTTACATTTATATAAATGGTATGGGAAGGAAAACTGCCAAAGTCTTTCAATTCCACTTTAAATGGCGGAAAGCCCATTGCCACCGTTCGCAGCCGGTTGATGATCCGATCTTCCATCATTCCATACTGGTGAAAATTGACCAGGGTAATATGCGGCTTGCCCCACCTGGCATGATCGCTTTTATACTCCGTGGCGAAATCCTCTTTCACTTTCATAATACGGTTCCACAATTCTTCATGCGGACTGAGTACTAATAAATACTCATACACCCTGTAGCCGGGAATGGTGTTGATTATAGTTTGCATAACCCATCTTTTAAGTTAAAAGAAAATACTTACCCATTTTCTTAGCACTAATTTACTAATTAATTTAGTTTTTACAAATTAATTTATCACCTTTATGCCGGGAATTTTATTGTGTACCACATCTGCCCTCTTCTCTGCCCGGAAAAAGAGTGGCGGTGAAATAAAAAATAGTGTATGGAAGGAGAAGAATTTTATGGTGCAGCCTATAAAGGCACCAAACAATTTACCCAGCAGGAAGTGAGGTCTGCTAACGCTACCGGCTTTGGTGCTGCTGCTGACGACTATATGGAGCGGGGCATTGATCTGAACGAACAGCTCATCAGAAATAAACCCGCTACGTATTTCTTCCGGATGAAAGGGGATGCTATGCGGGAAGCCGGCATCTTTGACGGAGATGTGCTGATCGTGGACCGGTCATTGAAACTGGCTAATGGAAAGATCATCGTAGCAGTGCTAAATGGCGAACTGCTGGTCAGGCGTTTTCATAAAAACTTTTCTTCGGCGTTTCTGGTGCCGGAAAACAACAGGTATAAACCAATCAACCTGTCAGAGTTCAGCGACTTTGTAGTGTGGGGCCAGGTTACCTATGTTATTCACCAGGTATGAAAGCAATTGTTGACTGCAACAACTTCTATTGCTCCTGTGAGCGGCTATTCCAGCCAAGACTGGAAAATCACCCCGTTGTTGTGCTCAGCAATAACGATGGCTGTATCATTTCAAGAAGTAATGAGGCTAAAAAATTAGGCGTGGGTATGGCGGGCCCTTACTTTCAGTCGAAGCCGCTGATAGAAAAACATAAAATGGCTGTTTTTTCCTCGAACTATAACCTGTACGGCGACCTGAGCTGGCGGGTAATGGAAACACTCCGGACAATAGTTGGTAAAAAGAATGTGGAAGTTTATTCCGTGGATGAAGCTTTTCTTAACCTGGATATCTTTACTGCTGATGAATTACCCGCTATTACAGCGGAAATAAAAGACACCGTGGAAACATGGACCGGCATCAGGGTTTCCATAGGTGCAGCCCCCACCAAAGTACTGGCAAAAGCAGCCAATCGTTTATCAAAGAAATATAAAGAGCAGTACAATGGCGTGCTGGTGCTGAACGACCAGGAAAAAATAATGACGGCGCTAAAACAAACACAGGTAGAAGACATCTGGGGCGTAGGTTGGCAATATGCAAAAAAACTAAAGGAGTGCTGGGGCATATATGATGCCTTCCAGTTAAGCCGCATGAGCGAGGAATTTGCTAAAACACATCTTGGCGGTGTCGTAGGCACCCGCCTTATCCGGGAATTGAAAGGGAGTGCTGCCAAAGAAATGGAAGAGGAACTGGTAAATAAAAAGATGATCGCCACCACAAGGATGTTTGGCACCCCGGTAACGGATATTGCATCTGTCAAAGAAGCGGTTGCCACCTATACAGCGAGAGCAGCGGAAAAGCTGAGAAGACAATACAGTGCAGCCAGGATCGTAAGTGTATTTGTGGTAGCAAAAGAAGAAGATCATAATGTAGATTTCCGGGGGGCCACTCATGGAGATTCTGTCATACTGCCATTAGCTACCTCTTTTACCAATGAATTGATAAAACCGGCCGTAGAAATAGTTGATAAAATATTCAGGGCCGGCAGTATTTATAAAAAAGCCGGTGTAATGCTGAGCGGCATTGTGCCTGATAATTCCATACAGGGCAACTTATTTCTGTCGGAAAACAAAAATTGTGAACGGAAGCTGATGGATATGATTGATAATATCAACTTCAGTCAGCGGGATGATGTGCTGAAGTTTGCCGCCGCAGGTACCACCCGCAACTGGAAAATGCAGCAAAACCATATCAGCAACCGCTATACCACACGATGGGATGAATTGTTCCAGGTCTCTTAATCAAACAAACCCCTTTGTGTTGGCTTTTCTTTTGCTGATGAAGAAACATCAATAAAAGTGGGTTTAATAAGGTCCAATCCACATTCCTTATTCATCTTATCCACCAGGTAAACCGTCAGCTCCGGCGACGTAGCTTCATCATGCATATGCATGAAAAAATACAGCTCGTCCATTCCTTCATCCAGCCAGTATTTCATCCGCTCCACCCAGGCATCAATCCTTGTGTAGTCAGTTGGATGCAGGCTGTTTCCCACATAACGGATAAACGCTTTCGGTGTGGTCAGATACATATGAGCACAATCCCTTCTGCCAGCAGTGTCTGTTATTACCGCTCCCATATTATGGGCCTGGAGAAATTCAAACATATCATGCCTTTCCTTCTCTTTGGCAAACCAATCCGGATGACGCACCTCCAGGAAAAACTGCAGATCAACAGGCAATGACTGCAGATAGGTAAACAGTTCTGCCTTTCTTTTAGGTGAAAAGCTATCACTCACCTGTACGAAGATGGGACCCAAATATTCCTTAAATGCAACAATGCCCCTGAAGAACTCATTTGTTACAAATTCCTTTCCCGCCAGGCTACCTCTATGAGTAACGCCCTGGTACATTTTAGGACAGAATTTAAAATCCATGCCCTTTGCCTTCTCTGCCCATTTAGCAATACCGGCTTCGCCCCAAATCCTGTAGTGAGTAGCATTAAGCTCTATAGCGTTATAATGCTGTACATAATGTTGCAGGAAATCTTTCTCCTTCGTCTTAGGCGGGTATATCTTTCCCACCCATTCGGTTCTTCCCCATTTGGCACAACCGAGATAAACCTTTGGACTTTTTGCAGGCTTACCTTTCAATATACTTTTGTTATACGCAGGCTCAGCGGGTAAAGAAAAATCAACGGTCCCTAATTCACTTTCCTGTACTCTTCCAAATTCCATACATTGATTATTGATATTTTTTACTCAACTGGTACAATACTTTCAATTGTTCTGCATTCAGGCCCCGGGTGGTATCCTGCAACCAATGCCTTTTGAATCCAACAATGGCGGCATTAGTATCTTTTATATCAAATCCTACAATGCGTAAAGCCTGCAGGTGATTAAAATTGGCTGGTAAACTAATGGCTGATGCATCATCATACCAATAACCAAACCCCTTCTCAGCCAGCATCCGCCAGGGAAAACGCCAGTTAGGGTCATTTTTCCGGGTAGGCGCTATATCACCATGGCCGATAAAGTTGGAGGCAGGAATACTATAGGCTTTTTTCAGGCGGTCGAGCAGGATCACCAAACTGTTCATTTGCGCTTCGGCAAAAGGCTCAAAGCCATTATTGTCCAGTTCAATACCGATACTGGAAGAGTTAAGGTCAGTTGTATTGCCCCACTTGCTTACTCCGGCATGATGGGCCCGGAGCAGGTCATTCAGCATATGATGGATAGTTCCATCCTTACAAATTACGTAGTGGGCACTTACAGGATTTTTTGTTTGGGTAAATGTCTTTAGTGTTTGCTCACAACTGTTTTGAGCGGTGTGATGAATGATCACATAATTCGGGCGGCGCATCGAAAGATTAGTAGTGCCAACCCAATCTTCAGCATAAGGCAGGCCGGCAGAATCCTTTACAGGATATTCCAACACTAATTTTGCATATTCCTTTACCTGTTTCTTATATGTTTTATTAGTAGCAGCATACTTAGAGGGGGAACAACTGTAAACAATAAATATAATGGCAAATAAGCCCGTAAGGACAAAACATTTCTTCATCTAACAGGATTTGATGGCACTGCTTAACTGATCTGCTACAGGTACCTCCTGTGCAGCACATAAATTATTTTCCGCACCGCTGCATTCATATTGCCGCCGGAATTATCTTTCATGAAATGTCTCTTAAATGATGCTACTGCCGAAGCAGGTGCAGAAATATCATACCCGATGATCCGCAGTCCCATCAGGTAGTCGAAGTTCTCTGGCACCTGTACACCGGTAGTATCGCTCCACCAAAGGCCATAGCCCTTTTCACTTAGTTCCTTCCAGGGAAAACGCCAGTTGGGGTCCATCTTCCGGGTTGGCGCTATATCACCATGACCGATAAAGTTGGCATCCGGTATTTTATAAGCATTCTTCAGGCGACCCAGCAAGATCGTCAGGCTGTTCATCTGTTCTTCAGTAAAAGGCTGGTAGCCGTTGTTATCCAGTTCAATACCAATACTGCTCGAGTTCAGATCGGTTGTATTGCCCCACTTGCTATCACCCGCATGGTGTGAACGCAGCAGGTCGTTCAGCATATGGTACACGGTGCCGTCCCTGGATATAACATAATGAGCACTGGCTTCTCTCCCACCGGGATTGGTAAATTCATTCAGTGCTTCACTGCAATTGCTGGTAGCCGTATGATGTATGATAACATAGTTGGGACGTCGTAAGCCCATGTTCGGCGTACCCACCCAATCAGTAGCGAAAGGAAGGCCTGCAGAATCCTGTAAGGGGTACTCCATAATAACACTGGCCATCGAATCGATCATTTCATAATACAGGCGGTTGGCCCTGGCATACCGGCCGCTGACCACCGGTTTTTCCGGGGCGGGTACCGGCACCACTACTATCATCGTATCCTTCTTTGCCTGGCCCTCAATGATGGTATCTTTTATCAGCAAAAACCCGTGAGAAGGGCTTTTTGTTATATGCAGGGGCTCCTCAGCAGAGCTGGTAACAGACCAGCCAAAGGCCAGCAGCAGCAATGCAAAACCTGGCAATATCCTGTGTTTATGGGTTATTGTGCTCAAAATCATCCTCTAATTTAAGGATTATTATCTTTTTCTCCTATCCTGGCCGGCCCGGTAGAATTTTCGTTGCGGTTTGCGGCTGCCCCCGCTCCGGTGCCGCGGGTTATAAGGAGGCGTATCTCCCAGTGTTGCAGGCACTTCTGCTTTCTCCACTTCTTTGCCCAGCAACTGTTCAATGGCGGCAAACTTATTCTGTTCCTTTTCGCCAATCAATGTGTAAGCTGACCCGTCTGCTTCCGCCCTTGCGGTACGGCCAATACGATGCACATAGTCTTCGCCATCAGCCGGCACATCGTAATTGATCACCAGGTCTATTGTATCAATATCAATACCACGGCTGAGAATATCTGTAGCCACCATCACCGGTATCCGGCCGGCTGTAAAGGCACTCAGCACATTTTCCCGTTCAGATTGCAGCAGATCACTGTGTATCTCCGCTACATTGATGCCGCCATGCTTCAACTCTCGCGTTAGTTGTTTCACCGTTTGTTTACGGCTGCAAAACACCAGGGCGTTTTTATACGGGATTTCTTTCAGCAGCTTCTTTACCAGTGGTAGTTTTTGCGGCTCATACACCACAAATGCTTTTTGAATGATCTTCTCCGGCGGTTTGGAGATCGCAATATTGATCTCCACCGGTTCATGTAGTATCTTCTTTGCCAGTTGACGGATCTTCTCCGGCATAGTGGCAGAAAATAATAAGTTCTGCCGTTTACCTGGTAATATCTTGATGATCTTATTGATATCATCCTGGAATCCCATATCCAGCATCCTGTCTGCCTCATCCAGTACCAGGAACTGCAGCCCTTTCAGGTGTACATAGCCCATATTCAGGTGGGCGATCATCCTGCCCGGTGTGCATACGATGATGTCTGCACCCATTTGCAGTGCTTTCTTTTCCGCCACAAAATTCTGGGCATCATTGCCTCCGTAAATAGCTATAGAACTGAGATGCGTAAAATAAGACAACCCCTCCATGTGCTGCGATATCTGGATGGCCAGCTCCCGGGTAGGAACAATGATAAGGGCTCCTACCTGTCCGTCCACATGGTTTTCAAGCAGGCGGTTCATCACCGGCAACAAAAAGGCAG
>CALSAT010000017.1:0-18597 GCA_943372905.1 Bacteroides fragilis
AATTTGGTTGATACAACCTGTTATTTTTTATCCCGCCAACTATCGGAACGAATACCTGTTTTAAAATCTTCTTACACACCGCTGTCACCGGCATTTACCCTTTTTTGTGCAGGGGTAAAAGGAAGTATCTGAACAATCTTATGGCTATCATTGTTAATGCATAAATTCGATCCGGGTTTTCAAAAACCTGCCTTCGGAAATACAATTCCGCTTACGGGTAAAAGATAAAATCCATTCCGGCAAACTATACCGACAGACATACATGGAGCAAATCAGACAGGTAATGAAACAAATGATCAGCGTTTCGGAAGAAGAACTAAACGACTTCCTGGGCCAGGCCATTACCAAAACATTTAAGCGGCAGGAAACTGTAAGCCGGCCCAACGCCATCCCCAACGAAATATTCTTTATTAACAAAGGGCTTATCAGGGTTTTAATAACGGATAACGAGGGAACAGAGCATACCATACATTTTGCACTGGAAAACCAGTTCATTGCAGACTATTCCAATTTTATCCAAAAGCAACCCTCGCTATACAGCCTTCAGGCATTAGAGGAAACACAAGCAGTAGTGCTGCCCCGTTCTGCTATTGAGTGGGGATACAAGCATTTAACCGAAGGACAAAAAATGGGGCGGCTTATTGCTGAATTCTACTTTATCTACCAGGACGACCGGATCAAAAATATGTATGCCAGAACGCCGAAACAACGGTATGATAGTATCACCGATGTATTCCCCAACATTCATAACCGGGTGCCACAGCACATGATAGCGTCTTATTTGGGCATCACACCGGTACATTTAAGCCGGCTGAAGAAGACGGATAGCTGAAACTCTAAACATTTGTTATCGTTCAGCACCTGCTAACCACCAGACATTTGCATTGTAATAAACTTCATTACAATGACAAGATTCTTCCTCACAACACTACTCTATTTCTCAGCAGTTGCGGCATGGGCACAGCCGGCCGAAGCAGAAAAGATCAACTGGCCTGCCGATTATAAGCCGGGCAGGAGCAAATTTTATGTGCACAATGAAATAGAGATCAATGCTAAGCCCGACGTGGTTTGGGCATATTTAATTGATGCCTTACAATGGCAGTCCTGGTACAAAGGGGCTAAAAATGTATCCTTTATAAACCCTGCTGATACCGTTTTGAATGCCCGTTCGGTCTTCAGGTGGCAAACAATGGGATTGAAATTTGAATCTGCTGTCAGGCAATTTGAACCCAACCGCCTTTTGGCCTGGGAATCAAAAAAGAAAAGTATCCGGGGATTTCATGTTTGGTTGATTGTGCCAACAGCAAAAGGTTGTAAAGTGATCACCGATGAATCGCAAAACGGGTGGCTCACTTTCTTTGAGAAAACCTTCCAGGGTAAAAAACTGAAAAAGCTCCACGATAGCTGGCTCACAGAACTTAAAAGAAAATCAGAGAACAAATAAAACCGCCACTCATGAAATTATCAGAGAAAGAAAAGACAAGAGTAAAAACAAAATATGGTGAATGGGCCATCGTTACAGGGGCCTCATCCGGTATCGGACTTGAATTAGCCACCCAGTTAGCCACAGCGGGCATTAATCTTCTTATCAGTGCAAGGCGTTTGGACAAATTACAGGAGGTTGAAAAGAAACTGAAGCAGATTGCTGCTGTTGAGATAAAAGTAGTGGCGGCTGATGTGTCCGCCGCGAAGGGCATCGACAGTATCATACAGGCTGCGCAGGGGCTGAATGTGGGACTGTTGGTTGTCTCCGCCGGTTACGGTACTTCCGGTAATTTTACGGACAGCTCATTACATGCAGAGATAAATATGCTGCGGGTAAATTGTGAGGCCCTGCTTTCTTTGACGCATTATTACAGCCAGCAGTTCATGCGGCAGAAACGGGGCGGAATTATTTTAATGAGTTCGATGGTAGCTTTCCAGGGAACTCCCTATGCTGCCAACTATGCTGCTACCAAGGCCTATGTGCAAACATTAGCAGAAGGATTGGCCGTAGAACTACAACCACACGGGGTAGATGTGTTGGCCGCCGCACCCGGACCGGTGGAAAGTGGATTTAGCCAGCGGGCCAATATGAAAATGTCTATGTCGCTGACACCTGCACAGGTAGGTGTTCCTATTTTAAAAGCATTAGGACGGAAGAGTACCGTTTTGCCCGGACGTTTGACCAAGCTGTTGGTGTATGCTTTAAGAACAGTTCCAAGATGGGGTAAAATAAAGATCATGAAAAAGGTGATGGGCGGTATGACGGCACATCAGCGCAGTTAACCATTGCCGCAGCATGAAAAATGAGCTTTTATTTATACATTTATCAGCAGGCTGGTTCAGATTCAACAAGCAATAAATAAAATGGACTCCAAGGCAGACAGCATCACCCGATTTTTTACTTCACTTGGATATATAGCGGTCCCGTTTCGGCAGAATATAGCCGGGCAATTGCTCATCAGCGCCAGCATAAATGGAGTGGATGGGATGTATATTCTTGATTCAGGGGCGGGGCAAACGGTGGTGGATGCAAAACAGTTGGATACATTGAAACTGAAGCTCAACTATGATGAAACAGCATTGACCGGTGGTGGGGTTGGCGCACACAGCCTGGAGAATATTCCCTCCTACAATAATAAATTAGCGATCAGCAACTTCAGGATCAATGATCTGGTAGTGGCGGTAATGTCGCTGGAGACAGCCTGGGAGTCATTAGCAAGGGTAGGGGCACAGGAGGAGCTTTTTGGTATTATCGGGGTGGATATACTCAAAGCAGGTAATGCTATTATTGATTTCAGCAGTATGACACTTTATTTGCTGCAGGCGTAGTTCAAATAACATTACCCGGAAGCCAGCCAGCGGGGAATAAAAATGACTAAAAGTTTTTCCAACATGAAAAAAGCAAGACCGATACATCCTGATTTTCTTTTTCTATTGTCTCTTAAGGACAAAGAAGTGATTGATCTGTTTAAGGACCTGAGGGAGTTTATACTTGAGATCTATCCGGACAGTAATGAATTGTTGTATCACACTCATGCTTTGACAACAGTGTTTTCAATTTCTGACAAACTATCTGATGCTTTCTGTATGCTGCCCATTTATACCAATCACCTGAATTTGGGGTTTAACAAAGGGACCCTGATTGATGATCCGCATAAATTACTGACCGGAACTGGAAATTTGATCAGGCATATCCCGGTACAGACAGCTAAGGATTACCGGAATAAAAAAGTAAACAACCTGATCAAAGCGGCCGTTAACTTTGCCATTAAAGATATGGACAAGCCGACCAAATCAATGGGCATGACCATTTCAAAAATCAGGGCGAAATAACAGTCCCCTGCTATTGTCTTATTGCTAATTTTTTACTACAACTATTCTCTATGATGCTGAAGGTATTGCTAACCGGTTTGTTTGTGATCAATTTTAATCTGTTTGCCCAGGTGAATGAATTGGAAAAATTCCGGAAAGAGCTGACCCTCTTTGTAAACTATGACAATGGCAAGATCGACTCATTGCCTAAAACAGCTGCAAATACCACCAGGTTAAAGAACAATATGGAGGCCGCTTTCCTGGGCTTCATATTGAATAAAAACAGTAAGGACCTGGAAGACCTGAAGCGGAACAGTATCAACAACAAGGGAGACTATATTATTGGTAATTACAATTATTTCTTCCGGGACCAGCGAAGAGACCCGGCCCGGAAGGAGTTGAATAATAATGTTAATTACAGTATATCCTTTTACGGGTTGTACGACTACCGCTTGCCCAATTTTGTTTCTTTCTATATCCAGCCATTTACCACCGATGGAAAGGAGTATATCATTTATTACTATACGCTGAATGGTACAGGAATGTATTATGTCAAAGAGGCAGAAACTAATACAATCGTATTTAAAGGGGAAGCTTTTACCTCTGCAGCAGCTATAGTTTCATTCAGCAGGATCGATAAAGACCATTTTTTATTAGTGGAAAATATGGCTAACCATGGGCAAAGAGCCCTTGTGTTGGAGTCGGCCCCGGGAAACTGGAAGCGTATCAATGCTTTTGCCGGTAAAGCATTTGTGAACAGTACAGCAGATTATTCCAAAATGACAGATAAAGCCCCCCGCACTTATCTGCGTTTTGCGGAAAGCAGAACTATTGTTTCAATATACGGCTCCGGCTTTCTGAAGAAATATGAAATTCAATTTGATGAGGCTTCTAAAACAATTTCGTACCGGCAGTACCGGCAAAATGAGAATGAGGTAATAACCATCCGGGCGACAGGGAAGAATAAATTGTTTACGATCGATGACTACTATATTGGAACCCATCTGAATGATGAGGAAATACCCATGCCGATGAAAGGGGATATGTAGAAAAGCAGCGGCCAGTTTTCGGCCAGCCACTGCACTCCTTCATTAATTTTTAATGCTGAAAGGTTGTTCTTTATTTCTTATCAAACAACTGATCCACCATTTGCTGGTTGAAATGTTTGACAGGGTCACCAGTAATATTATGATACACAGCGCTGATGAAAATGGTTTGTGCAGCGCTGATGATGGCCATCACGGTAAAGACGCCGGCCACTGCCAGCCCGATACCAATGATGGGGCTGAATATATTACCAATAAAAAAAAGCGGTAAGCCCACTACGATCATGCCGATAAACTGGATCAGTCCGAAACTAAAATTAGCACCCAGGCTTTCCCCCCATTTTTGTTTCATCAGGGCAGATGAACGTTTTACGGCTTCCAGCGGGCCGGCATTTTCATAGGCGATCACCGGAATCACAAAGAAAGTGGCCACACTCCACACGATACCCACCAGGCCGGTTATGATCTTACCAAACATGCCTACATTTTCCTGGATGGTGCGCAAAAGCAGGCCAATAGTGGCTGCGAAAAATGCCCAGGAGAAAATAGCACCGATACGGCTGGCGCTGAAGCGGAGACCTTTTGCCACCGTTACTTCCTCACCCCGGTAGTAGAGCCGGGTGCAATGGATCAATGCCATATTGAAAAACACAACGATAAAATAATTTACAATATAGAAGGCAAAAAGCAGAAGATAATAGACCGGGGAGCCTTGTTCCGCAATGGCGATATTATCAAAATCCCAACCGGCGGATGCCAGTACTGACGTAAAGAAAGAGGCCATGATCAAAAAAATAGCGACACCTGAAAGAATGGGGAAAATGATCAATTGCTTATTTTCTTTCAGCACTTTAAAACTGTTCATCGCAATGGTCCATCCGTTGGAGAGGCGGTCGAAAAAGCTCATAGATTATTTTTAAGTGATTATAAGTATAAATGTAATGAAATAAGTGTTACTGCGGGTTTGACTGGTGAATTGGTTTCAACACCCGTTCAAAGCCTGCTGTATATGGCATTTGGGCGGGCATACCGCCTAAACAATCCCTCAAAAACCACCTAAATCCGCTACCTTTGCCCACCTGAAAAAAGAAGGGAAACGTACATGAAGAACATCCGCAATTTTTGCATTATCGCACATATTGACCACGGCAAATCCACCCTGGCTGACAGGTTGCTGCAAAGCACCGGCACCATCAGCGACAGAGATATGATGGACCAGGTGCTGGACGATATGGACCTGGAAAGAGAGAAAGGTATTACGATCAAGAGCCATGCTATCCAGATCAACTACAAACACACTGATGGTCAGGAGTATATCCTGAACCTGATCGATACTCCCGGCCACGTTGACTTTAGCTACGAGGTAAGCCGGGCACTGGCCGCCTGCGAAGGATGCCTGCTGCTGGTGGATGCCACACAGGGTATCCAGGCACAGACGATCAGTAACTTATACCTGGCGATTGATAATGACCTGGAGATCATTCCCGTGATCAATAAGATAGATATGGACGGGGCCATGATAGAGGAAGTGGAAGACCAGATCATCGAACTGATCGGTTGTAAAAAAGAAGAGATCCTGCATGCCAGCGGCCGCACAGGAGTGGGAGTGGAGAAAGTGCTGGATGCCATCGTGAGCCGTATTCCCGCACCAACAGGTAAGCCGGATGCCCCCTTGCAGGCATTGATATTTGACAGTATGTTCAATTCTTTCCGCGGTATCATTGTGTACTTCCGGGTAAGAAATGGCTCGATAAAAAAAGGCGACAAAGTAAAATTTGTAAGCACCAACCAGGAATATGATGCGGATGAAGTGGGCATCCTGAAACTGAAGATGACGGAAAAGAAAGAAGTACTCTGCGGTGATGTGGGCTACCTGATCACTGGTATCAAAAATGCCAAAGAAGTAAAAGTGGGTGATACCATTACACTGGCGGCCAATCCCACGCAGGAGATCATCAAAGGTTTCCAGGAAGTGAAGCCAATGGTATTTGCCGGTATCTTTCCGGTGAACACAGATGATTTTGAGGAACTGAGGGACTGTATGGACAAACTGCAGTTGAACGATGCTTCACTCACTTACGAATTAGAAACTTCGCAGGCCCTTGGTTTTGGTTTCCGTTGCGGCTTCCTCGGTATGCTGCACATGGAGATCATCCAGGAAAGGCTGGAAAGAGAGTTTAACCAAACAGTTATCACTACCGTTCCCAACGTTAGCTTTATCGCTTACACCACCAAAGGCGAGAAGATAATTGTAAACAACCCTACAGAATTTCCCGACCCGGTAAAAACGGAGCGGATAGAAGAACCGTTTATTAAAGCACAGATCATTACCAAACCGGAGTATATCGGGAACATCATGACGCTTTGCCTGGGCAAACGGGGAATGCTGATGAACCAAAGTTACCTGACCACCACCCGTGTGGAACTGATCTTCGAAATGCCATTGACAGAGATCGTTTTTGATTTCTACGATAAATTAAAATCTCAAACGAGGGGATATGCCTCTTTTGATTATCACCCGATCGGCTTCCGTGACGCTGATATTGTGAAGATGGACATCCTGCTGAATGGTGATAAAGTGGATGCCCTGAGTGCATTGATACACCGCAGCAAAGGACAGGAGTTTGGCCGGAAACTTTGCGAAAAACTGAAAGAACTGGTGCCACGGCAGCAATTCCAGATCGCCATACAGGCCGCTATCGGCGCTAAAGTACTGGCCAGGGAAACGATCTCTGCCATGCGGAAAGATGTAACAGCCAAATGTTATGGTGGTGATATCAGCCGCAAACGTAAACTGCTGGAAAAGCAAAAAGAAGGTAAGAAGCGGATGAGGCAAATAGGCAACGTGGAAGTGCCGCAGGAAGCTTTCCTGGCCGTGTTGAAGCTGGATGATTGATCTTTGGTTAAGCAGTAAGCTTTCCTATATTATGCAGAGGCATCAGTAGTCTGATGCCTTTTTTGTTTGGTGTAACCTGCTGGTCCTTTGGTTTGTCTTACCGGTATGAAGTATTTAACCGGCATACTATTATTCTTTCTCTTTTCCTGCTCGGCAAAGGGGCCGGAGTTGGTAAAGGAAAGCAAGCGACTATCGTTTTCAACACTACAGCGGGTAGTGGTGGCAGGCTATACGGGACACCTGATGGAACCTTTTATTTCCCGTGACGGTCGCTGGTTATTTTTCAACGATCTCAACGATCCCTCTGTCAACACTAATATTTTTTATGCTGAAAGGATCAGCGATACCCTCTTTCAGTTTGCCGGTGAAGTGGGAGGATTGAATTCCCCCTACCTGGATGGAGTGGCCAGTATGGATAATGCCGGCAACCTGTATTTCATTACCACCAGGAGTTACCCGCAGGATTTCTCCACGGTGTACAGGGGTGTATTCAATAATGGAACACTTACGGCAACAGAGATAGTGAACGGTATCTCATTACAACAACCCGGCTGGGTGGACTTTGATGTGGAAATAAGCGCCGATGGACAAACCCTGTATTTTTCAGAAGGCCGGTTCAATCAAACAGGGCAGCCGCAAACGGCCGATATCCTGGTGGCAAAAAGAACAGCCCATACTTTTACAAGAGAAGCTGCGGCCGGTATAATACCTGCATACATCAATACCGACGCACTGGAATACGCTGCGGGCATTTCGGCTGATGAACTGACCCTTTACTTTACAAGGTGGAGTGGAGTGGGCAGCGGAACGGTGCCCCGCCTTTATTATGCCACGAGGGAAAACAAGGCACTTCCTTTTGACAGTCCGCACCTGATCAACGAAGCGGAAGGATTTACAGAAGCTGTTTCAGCAGCGGGCAACGGCCTGTTATATTTTCATAAAAGAGACACCGATACTTTTCATTTGTATTGCATGAAGCGTTTGTAAAGTAATAGCCGGTTGTTCGAAACAGTATACCGGGTTTAATTAGTGTATTAATTGTATTTTAGAGTTTCAACTATTGGATTGAAACTTTCACAACTCATAAATTATCCGCTGGGCCTGCTGGGGCTGAAGATCGTACGCCGGAAGAACCTGCAATTAGTTAACCGGCTTGACATGGAGCAGGACAAAGCATTCATGGCCCTGTATGAAAAGATAAAGCCGTTCACCATGGTGGACATGGAGAGATGTTATGCTTTGTATCAATCAGTTCAGTTCATTAGTAAGAACAATATTGCAGGCGACCTGGTGGAATGTGGTGTATGGAAAGGAGGGAGCGCCATGCTGATGGCATACAGCTTACAGCAAGCAGGCATTACCAACCGGAAGCTTTACTTGTATGATACATTTGAAGGCATGACACAACCCGGCGAGCGGGACGGACAAAATGAAAAAGACGAATGGGAGAGCAACCGGGTAACGGATACCCTTAACAACATGTGTTATGCACCCATTGAAGAAGTAAAGGCCAATATGGAGAGCACCGGCTACCCGGCTGATAATATATTATTGATAAAGGGGAAGGTGGAGCAAACAATTCCTGCAACGATGCCAGCAGGCATTGCTGTACTGCGGTTAGATACCGATTGGTATGAATCAACGAAACACGAACTGCAGCACTTATATCCTTTATTATCAAAAAAGGGGATACTGATCATCGATGATTATGGGGCCTGGCAAGGTGCCAGGGCAGCAGCAGATGAATATTTCGCCGGTAATAAAGAGGCTTTCTTTCACCGCATCGACTGGACAGGCCGCCTGCTTATAAAAGAGTAAAGACCTGCTGTTGCCATAATGCATACACCGTATCAGGCGAGAAATGGGATACATTCTCCAATGCCTTTTCCCTCATTGAATTTCTCAGCGATTCATCCTTGATAACAGTTGAAATAGCTTCCGCAAGGGCGGTGGTATCTTCTTTTTTCACCAGTATCCCATTCTCTTTAGTGATGATGTGCCGCGGGCCGCTTTCACAATCAAATGCAATGCAGGGTAACCCGGCTGATTGCGCTTCCAGTAATGTCATAGGAAAACATTCATTCAGCGATGTCATCACATATATAGCGGCCTGCTGGTATTCGGGTAGTACGTTATGGTCAACCGGGGGCTGCACGATTAGTTTGCCAGCCAGTTTTTCTTTTTCTATATACGTCAGCACTTCTTCTTTCATCTCTCCATCGCCGATCAGTTTCCATTTCCAGTCGGGGTGAGCCGTTAAAACTGCTTTGGCCACTTTTAATAAATGTTCAATGCCTTTCACCGCTGTTAACCGGGCTATGGTGAGGATCATCTTGTTGTTTGTACCAGCGCTGGTGCCTGCTTCAATGAAATTTGGTACCACTACGGGGTTATGATTGATGGTGGCAAATAATTGCTGTTCATCTTTGTTCAGGCACACAATGGCATCCAGCCGCGGATAGGTGAGACGGAATACATTATTCCAAAATGAATTCCGCTGCAGTTCATAGTAATGATGATGCTCCCAGGAAACCACTTTTGACTGTTTCTTTCCGCCTGCGAGTATGGCCGCTGCTGCCAGCGGGTATTCCGAGGCAATGACAAGGTCCGCCTGCAATTGCTTCAGCAGCCGGCGCAGCTTCAGCACATCTCCCAGCAGTTTTATTTTCCGGGTGATCACATTCCCTTCCGGTGTTATTCCAAAGGAAAGGGGCTGCTGTAACACCTGCACCCCGGCATGGATGGGATAAAAACTTTTGTCCGTATCATCCAGTATCACCAACGTTATCTTATGTCCTTTGGCAGAAAAAAGATTCGCTGTATTTACAACGGCCCTTTCTATACCACCGGGCAGATCGAGCCGGGAGCAAAGAATAGCGATATGATGATTGGTTGATCCCATATTAATGATTCCTCAATATCTTTTTCAGCATTGCTTTGAATGTATAGAAATATTTTCTTCCCGGAGTGATATATTTTTTCAGGAACAGGAGCTCCTCACTCGCTGCTGCTGTAGCTGGTAGTTTTTCCCGAATGGCCCGTTCATATACATTGATCCTTTCATCGGTTATTTTCTTCTCTATAAATACCCTGCTGATCATAGCGGCAGCATTGCGGCCCAGCCGTTCCCTCAGTGAAGCGTCATTTTGTAAACGGAGTATCGCCATTGCCAACTGCTGCGGGTCATTGGCAGGTACGATCAACGCAGTTTCTTCCTGTTCGAAAAGGTATGCAGCACCTGTGGTGGCTGTCAGAATGAGCGGTTTACCCATAGCGGCTGCTTCCAGCGCCACATAGTTCAGTGTCTCCCATTCAGAAGGGATCACCACGATCTCAGCTTCTGCCATTTTTGCCATTGACCCGGCATGTGTCAGTTCCTTTAGCCAGGTAAACTGTTTGTTCCAGATACCAGGAAATTGTTTTTCCAGGTATTCACTCATTCTTATGGCACCGGGAGCGGTAAAGGTATCGCCACCAGCCCAGCAGGCCTGTACCGGTTCATTTTGATTCGCACTGCTATTTATTGCTGCAGCCAAAGTAATGGCACCTTTTACTTTTTGCAAACCACCTGCTGTAAAGATCATTTTATGGCTGGTGCTTGTAACTGTATTCGGTTTACTAATCCACGGAGCAGTGGCAAATTCGATTACTCGCCCGGAAAGTTGGGCAAGATCAGCGTGGTTAGAAGGACTGTGTGCAATCACCGCATCAGCTTTTTGCAGGGAAAGGAGTTCGAGCCGGCGGATGATCGTTGTTTGATCATCTTCTATTACACTATTGTAGCGGCTTAGCTGGGTGAAAGTGCCATGACCGGTAATAACCACCGGGGGCAGATTTGCTGTTTTAAGAAAGATGCCCATGCCTCCATAGTCGCTCACTTCGATGATATCAATACCATAAACGTTGTGATGGTGCATCAGCCAATCTTTCATGGCCATGCCAGTGGCAATCCAGCCAGGTGCATCTAATCCGTCGGCAGCAAAGTAAGGAGTATACTGAGACCGGAAAGCCTGGTATTTTTCACGGAGCAGAACGATCCTGAAACCGTCTGTTGTTACTACTTCATCTTTTTTTTCTTTGTTCTCATCAGCCATCAGCACAATGACCGTATGTCCCTCCTTTACCAGTAAAGCCGCCAAATGTGAATAGAAAGTGGCGATACCTCCTGTTTGCGGTGGAAAATTACTTGTAGCGATGCAGATCGTCATGGTAACAACATGAATTAATTATTGCTGGCTGAGTCTGAACAGCCATCTCTTTATCCGGGTGCGTATCAATAGTTTTCTTTTGATGCGCAACAGTATATTCGGTTCTTTATATTCCGGCAAGCCAGGAATGAATTCTTTCAGCGTACTCCCTAATTCATTGAAAGTTTTTTCATAAGCGAGGAAATAAGGATAGATAAGCGGATCGTTGCCATTCAACAGCTCGGGAATATACTTATTGGTAAAATGAATAAAGATGATAGGAAACTCCCCATTGATCCACACTTCGCTCCCCTTCAGCACCCGCTTATTTTCATGCTGGTTCCAAAAAGCAATATTGCAACCTCTGTGGCGTACGATACCTGCATTATCAAACAAAACCGGCACTGCGTCCAGGTATTTCTGATCTACAAATAATCCATCATTAAAATTGGTTTCCACCCGGTAAGCGCAACAGTCGGCCCACCAATTCAGCATAGATTGAGCATTAACAGTAACACCTGCAAAGCCCGCATTGAATTGTCCGTACTTATATCCTGACAAAAATTCTTCTTCCTGTACCTGCGGGCTCCTGGTGGTGCTTCCGGGAGTAAGCAATATGTCATGTGTATCTAATTCCCTGAAAAGAAATTCGTAGGGATTGAAAAAGAAAAGATCGCAATCCGCAAAAATGATCTTTGAATAACCTTTTGTAAGCAGGTAGGATAGCAGTACCGGTTTTAAACCCCAACGAAGGGCATCCGGATCCTGCTGTGTGTATTTATTGTAAATGATATCTGCCTTTGGTGTATTATAGATATCATTGATACGGAGATAACTGATGCCAGGTGTGGCTTCAATTGTAGCATCACTATCTACGACCAGTACGACCAGTTTTTCTTCTTTATTGAATTGCACCAGCGACCGGTGCAGGGTTTTTGCATACGGTAAATAGTTGTGCGTTATGATCGTACAGAAGGTTCGCATGAATTATTGTTTGCTCCGGGGCGCCAGTTTGATCAAAAGGGCTTTCACCAGCACTTTTGTTGCCAGCCTGAAATTAATGGAATAATATTTTACCACCAGCTTTCCTGTTAGCCGCAGGCCATCTGTTTTAAATCCAAAGCCCACATATTTTTCAACGAACCAGCGCAGCAATCCTTTTTTATCTTTTACCAGTGCATAACTGTATAAGAGTAAAAGGATGCGGAAACACTCTTCTTTCACCTGTAGTTTACTGCTGGTATCCATCAACTCACTATGGCTGCTGTCCGTTCTCCGGTAGATGTTGTACACTTCTTTATTGTAAATAACAGCAATGCCGGGACATAAAGTGATATAGGTGTACCAGTCGCCATAATACCGGAATGCAGACAGGTCAGGGGCTTTTTCTTTGAATAGCTTCCTGCTGAACAGTACGGCACTTACATTTAAAATGGGTGAGCGGAACCGCAGTGTATCATTCAGTTCATCCGCTCCGCTATGGGTATAGCTTTCGTTCCAGGTATTTGTTTGAAAGAGATCATTGCAAATAGCTGCGGTGGTAGTATCGGGCTGGCCTGGAACCTGAACGATTGAATTACAATACCAGAGACCAGCCTCTTTTTCTTGCGATAAATTTTCGGCTGCCGCTTCCAGGAAACGGGGCATCGCCACATCATCACTTTCAGCGATCCATATCCACTCATATTGTGCTAATTCAATTCCTTTTTGCCATTGACCAAATGGTGAACCGCTGTTTTGATCTGCGTATACAATATGGCTCACTTTGGGATGCTGCCGGTAACTTTCAATGATCTCTTTACTGTTATCAGCAGAGCAATCATCCAGAATGAGTACTTCGAAATGCTGGTATGTTTGATTTAATACGGAGTCAATACGTTCTGCAAGGAACGGCGCATGATTGTAATTCGGAATTATGACGGAGAATCGGATCATGCCACCATTTATTTTTTAAAGATACCCCGTACCAGTTTGAAGGGATAAAGCAGGACATGGCCCAATTTATACGTCAGGGTATTGGTCACCATCTTTTCTCTTTCCGCTAAAGCCTGCTCAAGGACCGACTGGCCAGTAAAGAGGCTGTTGGGCAGTGCAGGCAGCTCACTGTCAGCAGCAAGGGCAAGCATGTACAATGCTTCACCGGATTTATTCTTTTCTATGGAAGTATAATTTCCTGAATAGGTAGTAAGCCCGGTGGCGTTGGACTCATTGATAAAAGAGGAATGGGTCATTTGCTGATCATATATTCTTACCTGGCTGAATGCCGATGTTAGTAAAGCTTCGAATTCGTTCCGGTACAACTCTTTTAGGTGAAAAGGGTTTTTATAGTTCCTGTTATCTGAGTAGTTCTTTTTATCAGGAGTGGAAATCAAAAGCAATCCGCCCGGCTTTAATACCCGCTTTAATTCTTTGATCATCGTATCATGATCTGCCAGGTGCTCCAGTGTTTCAAAACTCACTACCAGGTCAAACTGTGCATCAGCCGCCGGTATTTTTTCGGCACCAGCCTGTATAAAACGGAGATTTTCTTTTTGGTACTTCTTTGCCGCTTTGTCAATTGAGCCGCTATCAATATCCATCCCGGTCACTGATGCAGCTTTTGCAGCCAGCAGGTTACTGCCGTAACCTTCCCCACAGGCAATGTCAAGTACTGCTTTGCCAGCCGCCAGTTCACAGGCGATAGCATAGCGGTGTAAATGCTCAATGGTGGATTCATTGAACACAAATGTTTCCAGTCGTTCGCCTGTCCAGTTGGCATTATTGCTCATGTATTCAGGATATTCTTTTTAAATAACCATTTACATTGAAAGTGGCGTTGGGCCCGAAAAAGTCGCACCATTTTCTGTCTGTTTTAAATTGTTTATTAACCGATAAAAACTCATGTATAGCTTTTTGAGGGCCGCCTTCGTAAGATCTTTCAAGTCCAAGTTCTGTTACGATGCCATCTTCCACAATAAGATAAGAACCGGGTGTAACCAGGGGCGCAAACTTCTTCATGGTTGTCAGCACATCAGTGTACATATGCGAACCGTCCTCTATCACCAGTATTGTTTTGTAACCGGCTGTGAGTGATGTATCATAGCCGGTATAACCTTCTTTAAATAACCGTATACGGGGGTGGGAGTGCAGCAATGTATGTTCCCCGTTAGTTGGCAAGTCGATGGTGTGCAATTCTCCCTTGCCGTTCAACTCCAGCAAGTCGGCCAGGTATAATGAGGAGCCGCCTTTATTGGTACCGATCTCGATGACCAGGTCAGGTTGCAGTTCTGCGATCAGCATTTGGTACAACACATAATCAAACGGGCATTTGATAGCGGGCACACCTTTATATGTGACCTTATGATGCCCGGCATCAATATCTTTTAGTTTAAAGCTTTTATGTTTTGAAAAACTGATCATCAGTTGTATTATTCATTTTTAAGCAGCTCCCAGTTTAATAAAGGCCTCACCACACCTGGAAAATCATCCGAATAGTTTCCTCTTGCCGAAAGTTTTGAAAAGTCGGTGTACATTTCAAAACTCAATTTATTTTGTTCATGTATCAGCACATCCAGCGGATTAGGTAAAAAGATGGCCACACTGATGCTGAAGATACCTTCGGGCAACAGGTTGCCGGGTATCCAAACCGTGGCGGTGTACCGGCCTTTTTTCTTTCGCCTGTCCCCGTTCCCGGTTGTTACATCATGAGAGTTAAAGATATTGACCTGCTCCTGGTTAAATACATTAATACCATGGGTAAATGCAATATCATCTTTCATTACTTCATAGGCCATGCTGATGCCCAGTTTTTCAGTAGTATCATATCTTGAGCGGGTCAATCCATTGCTGTCATGCAGCCAGGCTTTATACAAGGTCACTTCATTGTTGTACGAATGGCTGCCATTCTCCCAGGCAACTTCAGCATTTGTTTCCAGGTGTTTGGCCACATACAGGGAGATGATCTTTTCCGTGCTGCCCTGGTCAATGATCTTTCCTTTATCCAGTAATATAGTGATGGGGCAAAATTTGCGGAGGCTGTCCAGGTTATGGCTGACAAATAGAATTGTACGGCCATGGCTTTTACTTACTTCTTCCATTTTACCGATGCACTTCTTCTGGAATTCAATGTCGCCTACAGCCAGCACTTCATCGATGAGCAATATCTCAGGTTCCAGGTGGGCTGCTACGGAAAAGGCCAGCCGCAATTGCATACCACTGCTATAGTGTTTGAGCGGTGTATCGATGAATTTTTCCACGCCGCTAAAATCAATGATGGCATCGAGTTGTTTATTGATCTCTGCTTTTTTTAGCCCGAGGATGGAACCATTAAGATAGATATTTTCCCGGCCGGTGAGTTCAGGATGGAAACCGGTGCCTACTTCCAGCAGACTACCCACCCGGCCGCGGATGATGGCTTTGCCGGTAGTAGGCGGGGTGATGCGGCTGATGATCTTTAACAGGGTGCTTTTGCCGGCGCCATTGCGGCCGATGATGCCAACTCTCTCACCGGGCTGTATATCAAGATTGATATCCTGAAGGGCCCAGAATTTTTCCACCGCTTTATTATCGGGGCGAAACATATTCTTTACCGAACCGGAGATGATATCTCTTAACGCAATATAAGGTTGTGCAGCAGCCAGCTTGTACTCTTTGCCCAGGTTCCGTATTTCAATGGCTGGTTTCATCAGGCAAGGTCAGCGAAATGCGCCTCTGTTTTTCTGAAATAATAAATTCCTGCCAATAACAGAAACAAGGTGCTGGTAAGGCCCACACTTATCACTGTCATATCAGCAGTATTACCGGAAAGAGGTACCCTGAACAGTTCAATGGCGGCATTCATGGGGTTGATGGCGAGGACGTATTTTATCCATGTTTGCTGTATAGCTTGCAGCGGATATATTATTTGCGAAGCAAAGAACAATGCCTGCAGCATGAAGGGAATAGTGTACCGGAAGTCGCGGTACTTCACATTCAATGCGGCTAAAAAAGTACCGGCACCAAATGCTGCTATAACAGTAATGGCTATGCCCGCCGGAAAGAACCAGGAGGCTGAAATATGCACCGGTTGCTTATAATAGATACAAAGGACTATAAAGATGACCAGCCCCATCATAAAATCAAATAAGGCCACTAATACAGAGGAGCCGGGTATGATGAGCCGGGGGAAATAGATCTTATTGATGATGTTCGCATTTTTTATCATGCTTTCGCCCGCATGAGAAACAGAACTGTTGAACAGGTTCCAGAGTATGAGGCCCGATAAAACAAAGACCGGGTATTGGACAGGGGCCGTATTGATGGGCCAGGTGCGGGAGAAGAGAAAGGTAAAGATCAGCATCATACCCAATGGCTGAAGCAGGGCCCACAGGATGCCGAGATAGGTTTGCTTGTATTTCACCTTGATATCCCGCCAGGTAAAGAAGTAAAACAGTTCCCGGTACTGCCATAATTCCTTTAAACCCAGTGAGAAACCAGCGGCCGGCTGTATGTGGGTGGTGAATTTCTCCATTGCCCGTAAAGATACCCATTGGAGATTGAAACTGAAAGCGGAAGCCGGGGCAATTAATTATCGTAATTAACTGGCGGACGGGTGCCTTCTTTGGACTTATTCTTATCTGTTTTGTCCTGTAATTTTTGTTCGTTCTTCTTTCCTTTAGGATCGAGCAGGGGATCGCCTACAGGGGCCTGCCCATCTTCCAGTTTAAAGGTAAAAACCTTATCTATATGCACCCATTTGCCATTCTCCCATTTAAAACCTTCCTGGTCGCCATCGGGTACATAGGTCCATTTGTGTTCGGGGTCATCGTTCTCAGATACCAGATGGTCCACGAGTATCATTTCAAGATCTTCTATGTAATTAACCAGTACACGGGCGCCTTTCTTAAATTCAATATTGTATCGGTATTGAGGTGGTTTGGGTATGGAATCCTTCTCATAGGTAAAGAAAGGGCCGCCAAACACCGGTTCTTTTCTTTCATTGAAGGTGAGCACTTCGATCCATTTCATGCTGCTCATGGCACTGTTGTTATCGAAGCCAAAGAGGGTATAGAAGTTCTTCCCGTTGTGCTGGGTTTTAATGATATTATAATACATCGCCCCGATCCAGTTGTTCCTGGTGCGTACAGAATCTTCCGGTTTTTCGGTAAACTCGGAAACATCCCGCAGGGGCAACAATTTTAGCGAACCATCTGGTGTACGAAGCTGGATGGCTCCCCGCTGCCTTGAATAATAATCATCGTAGGCAATGTTCCAGGTGATGATGCGGAAACTCGTATCAGGGGCATAGAGTTTGGAAACACCAAGTACGGAGTCAAAAGGATAATAGAAGGAGTTTTTTATCTGTAAGGCCCGTACCAATGTTTTGGTAAAAATGCTGTCGGAGATCATCCGGTCCTCCGGCAAACTGTCTGTATTCAGGTACATGGAATACTCGGCAAGGGTATCTTCTTTGGCCCTTATTTTTTTCAGGTCGGCTGGTGTTATTTTTTGGGCAAAGGTGACCATGCTGAACAACAGCAGTAGTAAGGTAAAAAGGCCTGGTAAATGGTTTTTCTGCACCGGAAGGAGTTTTATTTTAATCATGCGAAGATACAAGCTTACTACAGATGGCTGTGAACAGGGCCTGGTTGCACTCGGTTAAGCTACTTTACCTGCCCGGACAGGGCACTAACGCAAAAAGCGGGGCAAAATTTTGTATTAGCTTATAAAGCTTTGGCAAAATCGGCCAACGAATCCACCCGGAGGTCGATATCCGGATGAGGAAAAGGAACCTCCGGATTAGTGCTGGCTACAAAGACGGTGTACATCCCTGCATTTTTACCAAACTGCATATCACTTAATTTATTCCCCACCATGACCGATCTGCTGAAATCAATGGAAGGGAAATCAGTTTTCGCCCTGAATGCCATACCGGGATTGGGTTTTCTCATCGGGTCATCATTTACGATGGCCGGGCAATAGTATATGGCATCAACCCGGCCTCTGGCTGCTTCAATTTCGCCGGTCATTTTATCATGTATGGCTGCCAGGTCATGCACAGACATCAGCCCGCGGCCAACACCCCGCTGGTTGGTTACAACGATGAGGAAACCAAAGAGGTCACTCAGTTTTTTGAAGAGGCCGGGGGCGCCGGTCATGAACTTAAACTCACCAGTAGTGAAAATATAACTGCCGATCTTGTCTTCGTTTATCA
>CALSAT010000018.1:0-17982 GCA_943372905.1 Bacteroides fragilis
ATAAATGGGAAAATCTTTTTTCATATTGGTCAGAAAAACTGTCACGTCCACTATCTTATCCCAACTGCTGCCACTGGCTTCCAGTACGGCTTTAATGTTAGCAAAAACCGAATGACATTCTGCTTCTATATCATACTTAATGATATTCCCGTCTTTATCTAACTCCAGGCCAGGTATAGAATTGTCTTTAGGATTTCTTGGTCCGATGCCTGACAGGAATAATAGATTGCCCACCCGTCGTGCATGCGGATAGGCTCCTAAAGGCTTTGAGGCATTGTCAGTATGGATGACCTCTTTACTCATAATTTACTTTTGTCGAAATACGCAAATAAGAAAAAGTTCAGTTTCGAAATCATTAATAGTACAGAGCCTTTGTGGCAATTACAATTGAATACAAACATTCTTTGCCTCTGTAAAAAAACGTAATGCTTCCCACCCACCTTCCCTGCCCACGCCGCTATTTTTCAATCCGCCAAAAGGTGTCCGCAGGTCACGCAGCAGCCAGCAATTGATCCAGATGATACCGCTTTCCACTTTTGCTGCCACCCGGTTAGCTTTGGAAATATCCTGCGTCCAGATAGTGGCAGCCAGTCCATAAGAAGTGGCGTTAGCCAGCTGTATAGCTTCTTCTTCTGTTTTGAATGACTGTAAAGTAACCACCGGTCCGAAAATTTCCTCCTGGTTGGTCCGGCAGTTTGGACCAAGCCCCTCTATAATAGTAGGTTGAATAAAATAACCATCGGCGCACCGGCCTTCCAGTTTCACGGCATTTCCACCACATAGAATTGTTCCTCCTTCCTGTTTAGCAATCTCAATACAATGCATGATCTTATCAAAATGTACTTTACTTACGATAGCTCCTTGTTTGGAGTGTTCTTCCAAGGGGTCGCCTACCGTTAATTGTTTTGTCCTTTCAACAAATATGGTTTTGAATTTTTCATAGATGCTTTCCTCGATCAAAATTCGGCTGCCGCATAAACATATTTCCCCCTGGTTCGCAAAAGAGGAGCGGATCGTTTCAAAAAAAACCTTGTCCCAGTCACAGTCTGCAAATATGATATTGGGGTTCTTTCCACCCAGTTCCAATGACAGCTTCTTAAATTTTGGCGCAGCAATACTCGCAATCCTCTCCCCGGCCCTCGTACTGCCGGTAAAAGAAATGGCTTTTACTTCGGGATGTGACACAATAGCTTCACCGGCACCATGCCCGGTGCCGTGAACAATATTCAATACTCCGGCAGGCAAACCTGCTTCTTTGCAAATCTTTGACAACAGAAAAGCAGTTACGGGAGTTACTTCTGATGGTTTCGCAATAACACAATTACCTGCTGCCAATGCGGGTGCAATTTTCCAGGTAAATAAATACAACGGAAGGTTCCAGGGGGAAATGCAGCCGACAATACCAATGGGCTGACGAAGCGTATAGTTAACCGCTTTGTCCTCCATATTATGGCTTTCAGTGGCAAAGTGCATGATGCCGGTGGCAAAGAACCGGAAATTGGCAGAAGCTCTTGGTATATCCACCATTTTACTTAACCATAGTGGCTTGCCATTATCATTTGTCTCTGCCAATGCAAGTTCTTCAAGGTTCTCATCGATCAGTTCTGCAATGCGGTTGAGAATTTTGAACCGTTGTTCAGCCGGAGTAATGCTCCAGGAAGGAAATGCTTTCTTCGCTGCACTTACGGCCGCATCAATATCTTTTTTATGTGAATCCGGAATCTGACCATATACTTTACCCGTTGCGGGATTTACATTATCAATAAAGTTTCCGCTCAAAGGGCCGATGAGGTTTCCGCCGATGTAATTTTCCAGGTGATATGGAATGTCGAGTTTCATTTGTTCATTAA
This sequence comes from Bacteroides fragilis, assembly GCA_943372905.1. Classification (GTDB taxonomy): domain Bacteria; phylum Bacteroidota; class Bacteroidia; order Chitinophagales; family Chitinophagaceae; genus JJ008. The sequence continues at coordinate 1,851 of CALSAT010000018.1, forward strand.
TTATATACTTCCTGTACGTCCCCCATCAACAGGAATACTAACCCCATTGACATATGATGCAGCCGGTGAAGCAAGGAATGCCGCCACTGCCGCAATCTCTGATGCATCAGCAAACCGTTTCATCGGCACTTCTTCCATCATGTTCTTCTCTACGATATCAACAACAGTATTTCCCTTTTTGGCCATGTTATCTATCAATGTTGTCAATCGCTGTGTGGCGGTAAAGCCGGGCAATATATTATTGACAGTGATATTGAATTGGCCCAGCTCATTGGCCATCGTCTTCGACCAGCTTGCCACGGCACCACGAATGGTATTGGAAACACCCAGGTTCTTCAAAGGTATCTTTACAGACGTAGAAATAATATTGATGATACGTCCATATCCTTCTTTCTTCATGGATGGGATGACCGCTTTGGCGAGGATATGATTACAGATCAGATGCTGGTTGAAGGTATTCAGAAAGGCTTCTTCGGTGGCTTCGGTGATGGGGCCCGCCGCAGGGCCGCCGGTATTATTAATAAGGATGTGTACCGGGCTTTTTGCCACATGCGCTTCAATTACTTTCTTCAGTTCATCTGGTTGACTAAAATCTGCCACCAGATAATGATGCTGCTGGCGCAATTGGGTATCCAGTTTCCGTACCGCTTCTTGTAAGACTTCTTCATTTCTTGCCACCAGTGTACAATTGGCTCCGAGTAAAGCCAGTTCTTCGGCGATGGCCAGCCCAATGCCCTGGGTACTGCCGCAAACAACCGCAAATTTTCCTTCTAAAGAGAGATTCATATTGTCAAACCTACGGCAAAAAGTTGTAATTTTTGCCCTTTAAGAAGCTGATCAGAATTGTCGGACGTACAAGAGTGATTCCCTTTTATTCTTTTAGTAAAAGGATAAAAGTATACAGAACAAGTTCGCAACAAAAGATGAGCTGAATTACTGTAGCCGGATAAAAAAATTTAACCTCTAAATGAATTTCTATGGCCGTTATCGCTCCTTTCAACCTCAAAAAATGGATCGACGAAAACCGTGACTTGCTGAAGCCGCCTGTAGGCAACCAATGTGTGTATAAGGATGCCGAGAATTTTATCGTGATGGTGGTGGGCGGACCGAATGCCCGCAAGGATTATCACTTTAATGAAACGGAGGAACTGTACTACCAGGTGGAAGGCGACATTGTAGTTAAAATTATTGATAATGGCGAGTTTAAGGACATCCCGATCAAAGAGGGTGAGATTTTTCTGCTGCCGCCTAAAACACCTCATTCACCACAACGTGGCCCCAATACCGTTGGCCTCGTAATAGAAAAGAAAAGGGAATCCGAAGACGACGGCTTTCTTTGGTTTTGCGAAAAATGCGGCCATAAACTGTATGAAGAAACCCTGCATGTGGATGATATAGTAAAACAACTGCCCCCCGTAATGAACCGTTTCTGGGAAGATATGATGCACCGCACCTGTGAGAAATGCGGGACCATCATGGAGCCGCCAGTGAAGAGAGGCTAATTAGTTAACTGGTTAATTTGTTAATCGGTTAATTGGTGTCGTGATAATTGGGTAATAATTATAGACTTTAAGACTCTTGTATTTCCTTGTAAACTAATTAACCAATAAACCAATCAACAAATAAGCTTAATGAGAATCGACATCCATACTCACATCATGCCCGATAAAATGCCGAACTGGGCACAAAAGTTTGGTTACGGGGAGTTTATTCATTTGGAGCACCGCAACTGTGAATCCTGTATGATGAAGGGTGACAAACTATTTCGGGTAGTGGAGGAAAATTGTTTCAGGGAAGAAGTACGCCGCAAAGAAATGGAGGAAACCAGTGTGGATATACAAGTGCTGTCCACTATTCCTGTCTTGTTTAATTACTGGGCCAAACCGGATGATGGTGCGGAGACGGCCCGTTTCTTCAATGATCAGATTGCCGAAACGGTAAGCAAAGAACCCAACCATTTTATTGGACTGGGCACCGTCCCTTTACAGGATGTTGATCTGGCCATTAAAGAAATGGAACGATGCATGAAGCATTTAAAAATGCCGGGATTGGAGATCGGGTCAAACATCAATGGAAAGAACCTGTCTGATAAAACCTTCTTTCCTTTTTATGAAGCGGCAGAAAAAATGGGTTGTGCCTTATTTATCCATCCCTGGGAGATGATGGGCGAGGCCCAGATGCCCGAATACTGGTTGCCCTGGTTGGTGGGTATGCCGGCGGAAACATCCAGGGCTATCTGCTCGATGATCTTCGGTGGTGTCTTTGAACAATTTCCAAAACTAAGGGTCGCCTTTGCTCACGGCGGCGGCTCTTTTCCTTTTACCATTGGAAGAATAGAACATGGGTTTAAAGTTCGCCCGGACCTGACGGCGGTTGACAATCCCATCAATCCAAGAGATTATATTAGTAAATTTTGGGTGGATAGTTTGGTACATGATAAGAAAGCCATGGCCTACCTGCTGGACATAATGGGTGAAGATAATATCTGCCTGGGAAGTGATTATCCATTTCCATTGGGAGAGCACAAACCCGGCCGACTGATAGAGAAAATGGATCTGGGGAAAAAGATCACCCGTAAACTGATGTATCAAAATGCGCTGGACTGGCTGGGTTTGAGTGAAAAGAACTTACCTGAGTTTTAATTTACTCATTGAACAGATTCGGATAGTCTGTAATGATCCCATCCACCCCCATCATTTTCAATTCATTGATCTTTGCTTTATCATTCACCGTCCACGGAATGACTTTTATGTTTTGCTGATGGCATTTCTTCAGCAGCTTTTCATTCACCAATGAAAAAGCGGGACTGTAGATGGTTGGCGTAAAGCCTAATGCTTTCAGTTGCTCTTCCAGGGTTCGCTTGTCAAAGTCTTCTATCAGCATAGCCGTTTTAATAGCCGGGTATTTTTCATGCAGGTATTGCAGGGTGCGGAAATCAAATGACTGAATGATCACATAATCTTCGATCTGTTTCTCTTTTACTACGAACATGATCAGTTCTATGATCTCATCCGGTTTTGGATTGAATACGCCGTCAAATTCCGGATTAGTCTTTGTTTCAATATTATAGTATGGAAAAGGGCGCCTTCTTGTCATCATATCTTTCTTCACACTGTCTATCACATCGGCCAGGAGGGGTTTAGTTACTTTCATCTTTTGCTGCTGCGGAAAACGGGGATGTGGTTTCATTCCCACATCAAAGGTTTTGGTTTGCTCATACGTCATCCAATAGATGTTGAACTTTCGCTCTTCTCTTTCGCCCATATAACTGCCGTCCGGCTTGGTAGTGATCTCTTGCCCAAACCATTGCTCATGCGACAGGAGCACCTTTTTATCTTTTGTGATAACAACATCCATTTCCAGTGTGGTCACACCGAGGTCCAACGCTTTCAGCATGGCCGGAATGGTATTCTCCGGCATCAGGCCGCGGCAGCCGCGGTGGCCTTGCTTGTCAAATTCACCCTGTACATACTTCTCACTGGCTGTGGTGGCTGACTCATTATTCATCTTCTTAGTTTGAGAGCAGGATAGAATGAATAACAGACTGGATATGAAAAAATATTTCTTCATAAAGGAAATACATTGGGTTTACGTTGCTCCATCAGTTCACCTATTTCTTTGGGATCCCCATTCTGTTGCTTCAGTTCTTTTACAATATTGTCGTAGCTTTTTTCATCCCGGTTCTGGCTAAGCTTGTGTACATTCTCCAACTCTGTTACTTCAATCTCAAATCCGACGATAGCTTTTACCAGTTTATTGATATAATCAGCCGGAAGGTTGTCATATATCGTGGTTGAAGCGGTATTATTATTCTCAAAATGAAGGCTCAGTTTTTTCAGCAGGTTTCTTAACCCTTCTTCATCCATCCATTTTATCTCGCCACGGGCATGAATAGAAATATAGTTCCAGGTACTCGCCTGCTGCAGATTACCCGTGTAGTATGTTCCACTTACATAAGTATGTGCGCCGGTAAAAATGAGCAGGGCTTTCGGGTTTTCAGCAAAGGTTCTTTCATGATCCATCTTTTTGGCAATATGCCCGGTGAGAAAAAGTTTGCCATCCCGCTCTTCTATTAACACAGGTATCTGCGTAGCCGCCACCCTACCCTTCACATCTGCTCCGACCATTGTAACGAACGGATGCTTCCGCATGAAGTCGATCACAAGCCGCTTATCTCCTTCCTTGTAATGAGGATAATTATACATGCAACAAAATTATTTGCAATTCCACGATAACCTTCAACTTATTCCACGGTCTCTGCAATCTTCTCTGCACTCATATTTGCATTACGCATAGCAATGCTTCGTACTACCTGTGCCGCAAAACCCTCAAAAGATTTTCTCGTGATCATATCATCACTCATCATGATGGGCACTCCCTGGTCGCCGCCTTCTCTTATGCTTTGCACTAATGGTATTTGTCCGAGGAAAGGAATATCGTATTCATCTGCCAGCCGCTTGCCGCCATCTTTTCCAAAAATATAATACTTATTATCAGGCAATTCAGTCCCGCCGCCTGGCGGGATGAAATAACTCATATTCTCCACCAAGCCGATGATAGGCACATTGAGTTGTGCCTGGCCAAACATGGCAATCCCCTTCTTCGCATCCGCCAATGCTACATCCTGTGGTGTCGTTACAATTACAGCGCCTGTCACAGGTACAGTTTGCATCAGGGTTAAATGTATATCGCCGGTGCCGGGCGGCATGTCCACTACCAGGTAATCGAGTTCTTCCCAAAAAACATCAGTTACGAATTGCCGGATAGCGCTGCTTGCCATCGGGCCTCTCCAAACAACGGCATTCTTTTCATCAACCAGCAAGCCGATGCTAATGAGTTTAATACCAAAACGCTCCAGTGGAATGATCATTCCTTTTCCTTCGATATCCATCATCATCGGCCTTTCTCCCCGTACACCAAACATAATGGGCACACTCGGGCCGTAAATATCTGCATCCATCAATCCTACTTTGGCGCCACCTTGCGATAAGGCCAATGCCAGGTTAGCTGATACAGTCGATTTGCCCACGCCACCCTTTCCGCTTACCACGGCAATGATATTCTTTACCTTCGGCAGTACCGTGCCGGGGTCGGTACGTTTGGTGGTGGTGTTAGAGGTAAAGTTCACCTTCACATTGGCTTCTTTGTTCACCAGCAGTTTTATTGCATTGGTGCTGGCTGTTGCCATCATATCCTTCATAGGGCAGGCCGGTGTGGTAAGAACTATGGTAAAGGATACATCATTGCCATTTATCTCGATGTCTTTGACCATATTCAGCGTTACAAGATCTTTACCCAGGTCAGGTTCCTGTACGTTACTAAGTGCTTCGAGTATTTTTTCTTTTGTCATGGTGATAGTTTTTCAAACCAGGCTTTCCCATTCCTGCACTGCACTTCAAAACAAGCCCAATAGAATTACGGGACGATGAAAAGTGCGACGCAACAGGCCATGATAGTAGTACTGGCGCCGGGTATCTATACCTTTTATTTTAATTAGAACTAAATGTTAAAATCCATCAGAACCGCAAAGTTAACCAATACCAGCAGCAATTTGTTTTACGAAATCAGCAACTTGTCTTTATTTTTGGCCCAGTGAAGAAATTTATACTTTATACAACTATACTGCTTTTTATCCTTCCCAAAGCGGCCGATGCACAGTTTGAAACTTCCCGTGACTCGGTGGTACAATTATTTGGTGTGGTGATGACGGCGGATAGCCTGGTGGGAGTGCCCGCTGTAAGTGTGGTGGTAAAAGGGCAAAACAGGGGTACTATTTCCAATGCGCAGGGTGTATTTTCTATTGTGGTGCTGAAAGGCGACCAGGTGGAGTTTACCCACGTTACTTACAAACCCAAAACGATCACTATTCCCCGCAATCTGGAAGGCAATCAATACAGTGTGGTGCAATTGATGGTGGTGGATACCGTGTACCTGCCGGCCACGATCATTAAACCCCGGCCTACTGCAGCACAGTTTGCCCGCGACTTTGTGAATAATAAAGTGCCCGACGATGATTATGAAATTGCCCGGAAGAATACCGATGCCACCAAGCGCCGTATCCTGATGCGCACCGTGCCCGGCGATGGCGGCGAGGCCACCAGGGTACAGTTCAACAGAATTGCCAATAAGGCAGTTTATAATGGCCAAACACCTCCTCAGAACATCTTCAATCCGGCCGCCTGGGCTGATTTTATACAGGCCTGGAAGAGAGGAGATTTTAAGAATAAGAATTAAAAGTCTTCTTCCTCCCTGAAGGGAGTTCCCGGACATCGCCCGGTAATTCTGCTGAACGGCTTACATTTGCGTGTCAACTTATTACTCAATTTGCCCAAAAGTGAGTTTCTAAAACTTCCCTTTAGGGCAAAGGTAAATTCCAACTTTATGAATAGTTCTGGAGATTTTGTTTCGGTTATCGGCGCCGGCACCATGGGAAACGGCATCGCACATGTATTTGCGCAACGTGGCTATAAAGTAACCCTGATAGATGTATCTCAGCCCCAGTTGGATAAAGCCCTTGCTACCATAGGTAAAAACCTCGACCGGATGGTAAACAAAGAGATCATCCGGAAGGAACTGAAAGATGAAACCCTGAAAAACATCACTACCAGTAATTCTATTGCCGAAGGTGTCAAAAATGCATCGCTGGTGGTGGAAGCCGCCACGGAAAATGCAGACCTGAAACTGAATATTTTCCGCCAAATGGATGAATCAGCTCCCGCAGATTGTATACTGGCTACTAATACATCTTCTATTTCCATTACCAAAATAGCTGCTGCCACCAACAGGCCGGCGGCGGTTATAGGCATGCACTTTATGAACCCTGTGCCGGTGATGAAACTGGTGGAGATCATTACCAACCCGGCCACTTCGAAAGAAGTAACTGACAGAATAGTTGCTATGAGCAAATATCTGGGCAAAGTGCCCTGTGTAGTGAATGATTTTCCCGGCTTTATTGCCAACCGCATCCTGATGCCAATGATCAACGAAGCGGTGTACAGCCTGCATGAAGGCGTGGCGGGTGTGCAGGAGATAGACACCATCATGAAACTGGGCATGGCGCACCCGATGGGTCCCTTGCAACTGGCCGACCTGATCGGTCTGGATGTTTGCCTGTCCATCATGAAGGTGCTGCACGAAGGCTTTAAGAACGATAAATACACTCCCTGCCCATTACTGGAAGAATTAGTTGCCGCCGGAAAACTGGGTATTAAATCCGGCGAAGGGTTTTATATCTACTCAGCGGGCAGTAAAGAACTGGTGGTGAGCAGCAGGTTCAGTCAACCGTAAATAAAATGGTAAAAAGTAAACTTATCGTTTTGCTTACTATATTCCTGGCACTATTGCAACAGGAAAGCAGGGCGCAGGTGTATTTTCTGACGAAGGATATACTCAGAAACACAAAGTATATCCGGAAAAAACAAACTGCGCATTCCATTCAGTCCGCTTATCGGAAGGACGGAAAACTGATCATCAACTTCATTGCCACTCTTGATAAAAAAACGAAAGCACAGCCTTACCATATTGTATTGAAGATGGATTCGGTTCTTGCTAGCTTTAATCACCAGCAGCATTATGCCCAGGAATTTGATTCAGCAACAGCCAGAAGATTCAATGTCCTAAATATGGATCGTTCGTATCAGCAAATTTTCCGGTATGGCAATAACAGGGCCTATGGTATTGAAATAATGTGCTTCAAAGAAATAATAACTCCAGGATTTTATTCTTCCGTGGCTGCTGGAGAAACGCAGGAGAAGATAACCATACTTAACGCACGGCATGACTACTATTTTGAATTATCGCACAAAACAAGAACTTACCTGAAAGGCCCTCATATAGTATTACTCTACTATCCATCTCAACCGATGCAGGTAAATGGAAAAGATGTTGATTATCTCTTGCTCAATATTGAAAATGGTCCAAAGATCAATAAGTGGAATTACCTGAAACTGCCATTTGCAGCAATATTAGATACTATTTTCCTCCCTTTTGTACTGATGCTTAGTGGCATGGAAAAATAAACCCGTTTTATAACTTTTCAATCTCCACTGCTCTCAGATCATTCAGCCGGAACAATACTTCATCCAGCCGGTTTTTGGGTACACCAGTTTCCAGCAGGCAAAATAACTGGGTCTCTTGTTTCAGTATCACACAACCAAATTGCTTTATCACCTTCATCACTTCATGTATTTGTGTATGGTCGAAATGCAAACGGTAATTGATAAGTACAGGCTTTTGTACCACAGGCGTCAGTTGCAGCGATAATGCAGCTGCTGATTTATACGCATTGATCAATCCTGGCACTCCCAGTAAGGTACCCCCGAAATAACGCACCACAACGATGAGCACATTTGTTACCTGCTTACTCTCTATCTGGCCAAGAATAGGTTTGCCTGCTGTACCCGAAGGCTCCTGGTCATCACTCACCCGAAACAACAGCCCATCCACTCCCAGCCGGTAGGCAAAACAATGATGCACTGCTTTAGGATGCTCCTTCTTAAGCGCCGCCAGTTTTTCTTTAAAGTCAGCTATGTCCGTTAGCGGATAAGCATACGCAATAAACTTACTGCCCCGGTCTTTATATTCTGCTACAGAGGGGCTTTCAATGGTTGTAAAATAATCTGGGGTCATGTATAGGGTCAGTATTTTTGAGGATGGTACGTTTCGATAGTATCTGATAACACCTTCTCTGAATATATCTTTTCAGCATATTGTATCACTGGTGCTTTCAGGCCATTATTAATTAGTAATTCTTCATTTGTAATTACTCTTATTTCATCCCATACAGCTTCATCAATAAATGACTGAAGCAACGCCGCCCCTCCTTCCACCAACACACTTTGTATACCCAGGTGATGTATTGCTTTCAGTAAATGCAGTATAATACGGTTGTCTTTCTCTATCCGGTAAAACAAAAGATTTCCATTCTCTTCATTCTTCACCGCATTGAAAACAATGGTTCTTGCTTCCCTGTTGAACAATTTTAAAGAAGCAGGCAAGCGCAGATTCATATCCAGCACCAGACGGATAGGCGAAGGGCCTGTCCAATATCTTGTCGTTAGTGACGGATCATCCATCATGGCCGTATTTGTTCCCACCAGTATGGCCGCCTCCTCACTTCGCCATTTATGTACCAGGCGGTTAGAGTACTCATTACTGATAAGCAGCCTTGTAAGAACAGTGTCGCCGGAAGCTCCTGTTCGCAGAATATCTAAGGGAGCGATAAACCCATCACCTGTTTGTGCCCATTTCAGCACCACATAAGGGCGTTGTTTTGTATGATACGTAAAGAACCGCTTGTTTAACGCTATACATTCTTCTTCCAGTTCTCCACTTACCAATTCAACCAATATGCCGGCTGCCAGCATTTTCTCAATACCTTTTCCGTTCACCTGTTCAAATGGGTCACGGCAGCCGACCACCACTTTGGGAATATGATGTTTAATGATCAGGTCAGCACAGGGAGGCGTTTTACCAAAATGTGCACAGGGCTCCAATGAAACATACAGGGTTGACTGGTTTAATTTGTCTCTATGCCCCTTTTCAATTGCCTCGTTAATGCAGTTCACTTCTGCATGGGCCTGCCCATACTGCTTGTGCCAGCCTTCAGCGATAACAATGTCATTATGCACCAGCACCGCTCCCACCAGGGGATTCGGCGCTACATTCCCGCCACCCAGCCGGGCCAGTTGCAGGCATCGGAGCATATATATTGGCTGCATAATAGATGACATGATTCAACGCCGCAAATATAGCCCATTCCGCAAGGGCAGTTGGGCTTTCTCAAACCATCATTTATTTTCACTGTCCACGTTGTAAGTTTGCTTTTATGACGATACAGGAAGCCACTTATTATTTATTTAATAATCTCCGCACCATTTATTCAGACAGTGAAGCCGGCCAGATCACTGACTGGGTAATGGAATACATCACCGGTTCTGCCAAATCAGAACGTATGATCTATAAGAATGCTTCCATTACACAGGCTGAAGAAAAACAACTGCTGCAATATGCCAACAGGCTGTTACAGCAGGAACCAGTACAGTATGTGCTTAATCAATCGTGGTTTGGCAGTTTAAAGTTGTATGTGGACAATAATGTACTGATACCCCGACCTGAAACCGAGGAACTGGTGGAATGGATCATCGCCAATTGTAAATTTCCTGTCAGCGACTTAAAGATACTGGACATCGGTACCGGCAGCGGCTGTATCCCCATCAGTTTAAAAAGAAGGATCCGTAAAGCTGATGTCTGGGCCATCGACATCAGCGATGCAGCGTTGGATGTGGCTAAAAAGAATGCCTCAGCACTCGGCACATCCGTCAATTTTTGGCAACTTGATATTTTGGACGAAACCAGTTGGAACAGCTTACCCTCATTCGATATCATCATAAGCAATCCGCCATATGTACCTGGTAAAGACAAAAAGCAAATGCAGCCTAATGTACTGAAGTATGAGCCCGGCATAGCTTTATTTGTACCCGATGATGATCCTTTACTGTTCTATAAAACAATTACACGTTTTACCAAACAGCATCTTAATAAAGACGGACAACTATATTTCGAGATACACGAAGACCTTGGCAATGTTACGATGGACTTGTTGCAATCGGAAGGCTTTCTACCGGAACTGAAAAAGGATATGCAACAAAAAGACCGGATGATAAGGTCCGGTCTGAAGAAATGATATATGCTAATAACATTATTGCTCTATCTTGGCCACCACTTTTGCAGAATCTCTTTTGGCGATCCGCATTACCCGGAAAACTTCTCCGTAAAAGGCACTTGTATCTGCATTGATCACCACCACAGGAGTATCCCTGATGGCCCGGTATCTTCTAATTTCCTGCGATAAGAGCGAATCAAACAGATCAGAAGGCACTCTTTTATTACCGATAGAATACTGCTGGTCTTTATCTATAGATACCATAATGTCTTGTTTGGCCTTAGTATCCTTCGTGCCTTTGGGCAATCCCACTTTCACCACATTCGGGTTTCCCAATGTGGCAACGATAAGGAAGAACATCAGCAGGATAAACAGGATATCGTTTAACGAATCCGTTGACACCTCCGACTCTTGTCTATGCTTTTTTCTGAATTTCATGGGCGGGTTTTAGCGGGTGGGTTCCTGGAGTACATCAAGAAAATCCGAAGCGGCTGCTTCCATTTTATTCGAGGTCTTGTCTATTTGCGTATTCAGGTAACTATAACCCAGGTAAGCAAACAAACCGATTACCAAACCAGTAATTGAGGTTATTATCTTGGTATACAAACCGCCGGAGATGGTACTTACTTCAAACTGGTTACTGGCAGTAATGCTGGAGAATAGCTGCATCATACCTACCAGTGTACCAATAAAACCAAAGATGGGGGCAGCTTTGGAAATTACCGATAACAGGGCCAGATTCTTTTCTAATTTGTACACTTCCAGTGTAGCCACATTTTCCATGCTCTTCTCAATACCATCAATCGGTTTGCCGATCCGTTGAATACCCTTGTCAATGATCCGGGCCACCGGGTTGTTAGTATTCTTGGCAAAACTGCGGGCGGCTGAAATATTTCCGCTTACAATATTATCCCGGATGATGTTCATGAAATTGTCGTCGATCTTAGTGGCATTGCGTATTGCAATGGTCCGTTCAGCAAAAATGTACACCGCCAGCAATAACATTACAGCCAGCGGAACCATGATCCATCCGCCCATTTTGAGCAATTCAAAGAAACTTAAATGTCCGTCATGATTACTGTCGCCGGTAGCGAACTGGGCTGCTTTCTGTAAAGTGTCTGCGATCTGTAAAAGGTCAATCATAATTGTATGGTTCTTTAGGTGTAAAAGTAGGCGTTGCCTCTCAATTCCTTTTTGTACGTTTTCAACAAGTCTTGATAACGTTTCCTTGAACGAGAAAAATAATGCCACGTTGTACGTGGCATCACAATTTTAGAGTTATTTAACAAGACTGGTTAAAAAGATAATAGAGTATAATTCTGCAAACGAAGACAATTTACCTTCCTATAGCTGGTAAACTTACTTCCTTTTAACCTGTTAACTTATCGACCTATAGTTTACCGTCTGTTCCCGCCTGCCTCACCATCAGGGCCTGTATCTGTTTCATGGTAGCCTGCATACCTTCCGAACTTCCGTCAAGGAATATCACATTACCCTTTCCGTATTCAGCGAAGTTCTTTATGGCTTCTGTCCACATACTGAACAGGATCACATTCGTATCCAGGTTGGCTTGTTTCATTTGCTCCGCTGCCTCAGACATACCCGCTGCCACTTCCTTGCGGAAAAGCGCCACACCCTGGCCACGAAGACGGGCTGCTTCCTTCTCTGCTTCTGCTGCGATCTTGGTAGCATTACCATCGGCTTCAGCAGATTTTGTTTTGGTGATCAGCAAGGCCTGTCCTTCATTCTCCGCCGCAGCTTTCAGATTGTTAGAAGCCACCACCTTGCTCATTGAATCGAGTATCACTTTATCAAAAGTGATATCGTTGATCTGCAAATCCTGAAGGTGATACCCCCAGGTTTCCAGTGTATGATCGATCTCAGCTTTTACATATTCCACTATCTCTTTGCGAAGTGCGAGTATTTCTGCCTGTTTCTTGGTAGCCACAAATGAGCGGATATTACCCTCGATCGTCCTGATCAATGCCTGCATCAGGTCTTTATCTGCAAAGAATTTAAATGCTACTTTCTTTATTGTTTCTTCTTCCGAATTCTGAACTGAGTACAGCAGCATGCTTTTAAAATACACGTTGGCCTGGTCAGAGGTTACCGCCTGGAATTCCAACTCCACCGAACGGTTCTGAATAGAAACTTTACGGGCCACCGATTCAAGTATAGGTATCTTCATATTCAAACCCGGCCTCGCCACCCGCCGGTATTTGCCAAACATAGTAATGACACCAATATATCCCTGGTTGATAGTGAACAGGGAACCGAAGAAAATAATAACTGCTGCAATGATCCACCAGTTGTGCGAAAGCCAAGATGCAATATCCATAATGTAAATTTTAGATAAGCAAATTACACTTTTCTAAGGATTAAGCGGGAAAGGATTAGGCTGCAATTCAGGACGGCTGTAAACTGCTATACGGTTTTTTCCTCCCATACCATCACCAGGTGAACCATCATCTGTACAGCTTTTTCCATATCCTGCACACTGATATGCTCCAGTTTGGAATGAATGCCCTGTTCACCGGCAAATAAATTAGGACAAGGCAATCCCATAAAGGACAACCGGCTCCCATCGGTACCGCCACGGATACTCTCCATCTTTGGTGTTAGTCCGGTCCTGGTGATCGCCTCTTTGGCATACTCTACCACCTGCGGGTGGAGGTCCAGTACTTCCTTCATATTACGGTATTGCTCGGTCACAGTAAATTCAAAAGATGCCTTTGGGTAGGTCCTCATCCTTTCTTCTATCTGTGTACGGAGGTAATCTTCTTTTTTGGCGAGGCCGGCCGTTTCAAAATCACGGATGATGAAATCTATGGTGCATTTTTCAGCTATACCTTCCACCCTTACCGGGTGAATAAAACCCCTTTTACCATCGGTAGATTCTGGTGAAAGCCTGTCTTTCGGTAACGCAGCCAGTATTTCACCAGCTATTTTCATTGCATTGATCATCTTGCCTTTTGCATATCCCGGATGTGAGATCACCCCATGAATAACTACCTGTACCCCGTCTGCACTAAAGGTCTCATCTTCCAACGCACCCGCATCCCCACTGTCTAATGTGTAGCCAAAATCAGCCGCCAGCTTTCTCATATCTGCTTTGGCAGTACCTTTTCCCACTTCTTCATCCGGAGTGAATAATATTTTTATTTCTCCGTGTTTTACATCTTTATGGTGCATGAGAAAATTGACCAGGTCCATAATTTCCGCCACTCCTGCTTTATCATCAGAACCGAGTAAAGTGGTTCCGGAAGCAGTAATTATGTCGTTACCGATCTGCGTTTGCAAATAAGGATATTCGCTCATCCGGAGCACTTGTGTGGTATCATCCGGCAGTACAATATCCTGGCCCTGGTAATTTGTATGTAATATAGGTTTTACCCCGGTACCACTGCAATCCGGCGCCGTATCCATATGGGCGCAAAAGCATATCACCGGACCTTTCTTATCGGTATTGGAAGGAATGGTGGCATACACATATCCCCATTCATCCATGTGTGCATCGGCTATCCCCATTGCCTGCAATTCATCAGCCAGTAATCTTCCAAGATCCTTTTGCTTCTCCGTCGTTGGATAAGTGTTTGATTGGGGATCACTTTGGGTATCGATCTGTACATATCGCAAAAACCTTTCTGAAGCGGTGAACTTATACTCTTTAAACATACTTTCTCTTTTTGGGGCATCGAATATACAGCAAAAGAAAATGGTTTAGGATATTTACCCAAACCATATAAATTAATTAATCAATTACCTATTCAACTAATCATGGCATAATGATCAGCGGGCTTGCACCAGCAATTTCCACCAGTTCCAGGTCAAATACCAGGTCTTGCCCGGCAAGCGGATGATTGGCATCCAGCATCACTACCTCTTCCTTGATCTCTACTATAGTTACCTGGAATTGCTGACCATTCTGATCACTCATTCCCAGTGGCATTCCCACCGCTATTTCCATATCTTTTGGAAAACGGTCTTTTGGCATTTCAATAATCATCTCAGGATTCCTGGGGCCATATGCTTCGTCAAAAGGTATGTTTATCGTTTTCTTTTCGCCAACCGTCATACCGGTCACACCTTCATCAAATCCTTTGATCACCATACCGCTGCCTACTTCAAATTCCAGCGGCTCCCGGCCTGCTGAGGAATCAAATGTTTCGCCTGAAGTTAATTTTCCATGATAGTGTACTTTTATTGTATCACCGCTTTTTACCTGTGCCATTGTAGTTGTTTTTGTTTGATTTTTTAAGAAAAACAGGGTTGCAAGGTAGGGCAATTCACTGAATGCAACCGTTTAAATATTTACGACTGTCTCTGTGCATATTTTCTGTATTTTCATCAGCAGCTAAAATATCATCTATGAGGTTATTTATCACACTGCCATCTCTTTTTTTACTTGTTAGTTGTGCCGCACAAATTCAACCCGCCTCAGACAAACCTGGCAACTCAAAAGTACAGGCTGGTGCCGACCGGATTAATGTGTACCTGCCTATGTTAAAAGGTCATACCGTAGGCATATTTGCCAACCAAACATCTATGGTGGGCAATACTCACCTGGTGGACACTTTATTAAAACTTGGCATTGATATCAAAGTGATCTTTGGGCCCGAACATGGTTTCAGGGGTACGGCCGATGCAGGAGAAAAGATAGGTAACTATACAGACAGCAAAACGGGTATTCCGGTTGTTTCACTATACGGCAGTAAGAGAAGACCCTCTGCAGAAGATGTGAAAGGAGTTGATCTGCTTGTATTTGATATACAGGATGTAGGTGTTCGTTTTTACACTTTCATTTCCTCGCTGGAAGAATTTATGGAAGCAGCATTTGAATTAAGCAAACCATTGATGATATTGGACAGGCCCAACCCCAACGGTCATTATGTGGATGGACCAGTACTTGATACCAGGTACAGGTCCTTTGTAGGCCGGCAACCCATTCCAGTGGTATATGGTATGACGATGGCCGAATATGCCTTTATGATAGCCGGTGAAAACTGGCTGAGCGAAAAGGCCAATGCGAAATATGCCTATTACAAAACGGCAGAAAATTCAGTTGATACCCCTTTTCATTTTCAGGTGATCAAATGCAAAGGCTATGACCATAAAACAAAATACGAATTACCCGTAAAACCATCTCCCAATCTTCCTAATATACAATCCATCTACCTGTATCCATCCACCTGCTTCTTTGAAGGCACTGTATTGAGTGAAGGAAGAGGCACCAGCAAACCGTTCCAGGTATTTGGGCACCCAACATTACCCAAGAACTTATATTCATTTACTCCCAACCCAAATGAAGGCGCTAAAAACTCAAAATTATATGGCCAGCTTTGCTACGGCTGGGATCTTTCCGGCACACCGGCTGAAGTAATGGCTGTTGTTGATAATAAAGTACAGTTGAAGTGGTTGATAGAAGCCTACCGCCTGTTTCCCGACAAAGACAAATTTTTCCTACTGCCT
>CALSAT010000019.1:0-17967 GCA_943372905.1 Bacteroides fragilis
TTCCGAAATCACTGTCCCAATAATCCATGAAGAAAAAGTAATCGGCATCATCGATTCAGAGAATAGCAAAAAACATTTTTTCACAAAACAACACTTACAGGCCCTGCAAACCATTGCATCGCTTTGTTCAACTAAAATTTCAAGGGCACTTGCTATGGAAGCCATGAAGAAGAGCCAGTTCGAACTGATGGAGCTGAATGTAAAAATGGCGGAGTCAAAATTCATGAACCTGCGTCTGCAGATGAACCCGCATTTTCTCTTTAATTCTCTGAGTGCTATCCAGCACCTTATTGTTTCGCAACAAACCACCAGGGCTTACAAATACCTCACGGTCTTTTCTAACTTCCTGCGCTCTTTATTGAACTATGCAGAAAAGAATTTCATTCCGCTGGAGGAAGAGTTGAAGATACTCAACATGTATATCGAGCTGGAGTCGCTGCGATTTGACCAGTCTTTCTCCTGGGAAATAAAAGCAGATGAAACCCTTTTGCATGATGAAGTGCTGGTACCTTCTCTCATGGTACAGCCTTTTGCCGAAAATGCCATCTGGCATGGCCTCCTGCACAAAGAAGGAGAAAAAAAACTATCTATCCTTTTTAGCAGCACGGCAGAGGAATACCTTACTTGTGTGATAGAGGACAATGGCGTGGGCAGAGAGCGGTCGGCAGCTATTCAGCAAAATAAGATCAGTTCGATGGTACATGAAAGCAAAGGCATAAATATCATCAGGGAGAGATTGCAATTGCTTCAGCAAAAGACCGGCAAACCTGCCAGTGTGGAAATGAAAGACCTTTATACCAGTGGTAATGAACCTGCAGGAACCAGGGTCATTATCACTATTCCTTACTATAATCCGGAAGAATCATGATAAAAGCACTGATAGTAGATGATGAGCAGTCGTCGATTGACCTGCTGCAATGGTTACTGGGTCAGTATTGCCCGGACATAACAGCTGTCCGAACGGCCCGGAATGTTCCGGATGCGATCACGATTATCCATTCTTTTCAGCCGGATATTGTTTTCCTGGACATACAGATGCCGCACCAGAGCGGCTTCGATCTGCTGACCACCATCGACAACTGGAACTTCGAAGTGATCTTCACTACGGCTTATAATGAATTTGCCATACAGGCTATCCGTTTCAGCGCCCTGGATTATTTACTAAAACCTGTGGATGAAGCTGAACTCAAAAAAGCAGTAGAACGCTATAAAGCCAAACGGATCTATGCACCAGCCGGGCAAATACTTTTCCGGAATTTTATTCAGAATATCTCACAGGGAAACAGGGAAAAATTTAAACTCGCCCTGGCAGATGCCACCGAAGTAAAATATGTGCAACTGGATGAGATCATCCGGCTGCAGGCAGAAAGCAATTACACTCACATTTTCTTAAAAGACAATAAACTATTTGTATCTGCCAAAACATTAAAAGAATATGATGAGATGCTACAGGGGCACCGGTTCCTGCGGGTACATAAATCGCACCTGGTGAACCCCGACCATATAGAAGCCTACGACCGGCAGGGCATCCTGTTGATGAGCGACGGTTCAAAGGTGGAAGTGGCCCGGAGAAAAAAAGAATTCCTGCAACAATCACTGGCGGTGAAATAACACAACCCTATTTTATCAAACTTCTGCCATCGTTTACCAGGCAGGTAGCCTGTGCCATGATGGCTTCCTGCTCGGCAGGGCCCACGGTCACTGTTACCGGCTTCTTACTATTCCCGGTAAAGATGATATGGGTGATCTTTTTGGTCATGATTCGTTGCAACATCGTTGTGGGGTTGCTGCGGCTGTTTCTGAAAACGAATTGGAAAAGTCCCTCGCAATTCATGGTGCCCTGGTTGCGGCTCAGTGTTTTTGATTTCAAACCCTCAAAATATACTTCCGCAGTGGAGTTATTATCAAAACATTTCTCCGCCCCATCCAGGGAAAATAATACGATGATCTCTTTACTGTCAGCATCAACCGTCACGGAGCCGCCATCGAGGAAGATGAAGCCCGTGGAAAGCTTTGTTTCCTTGGTATAGGGGTCTGTTTCTTTTAGCAGTTTGCAATTAGCCGCAGTCGTATCCTGTGCCAGGCTATTATCCACCAATGAAAACAACAGAAAGGCCACCAGCAGGTATTTCATACAAAAGATTTAGGTCTAAAAATAATTATTTAAGGCCATACAGGCAGGTAGAAGATTATCAAACAGCCGGATGGGTTGCAGGGCAATAAAGGCAAGATTGGCCTTGTCTCAACTGCCTGTTTATTCCCGTATCTTTATACACACCTTCCAAATTGAAAAAAAGACTGCTTTATATTCTCATTGCCCTTGCGGGTTTCACTTCCACCGCATCGGCCAGCCATATTACGGGCGGGGAAATGTATTACACTTTCAACGGGATGAGCGGGGCTAATTTTCAGTATAATATTACCCTCAAGCTGATCCAACGCTGCGGCAGCGGCCGGGCTTTTCCCAACCCTATCATCATCTCTATATTTGACAATACCAACCTGGCCCGTATAAATGATTACTCGGTAACGATATCACAAACGGAGAACATATTTCTCTCTGAGCATGATCCCTGCATCACCAACCCGCCTGACGTTTGTTATGATGTGGCCTATTACACTCTCAGCGTGAGTTTGCCAGCCTCACCCGGGGGCTACACACTGGCCAGTCATGTCAATTACCGTATCAATGGTATCAATAACCTGGAGCCTGGCTCCGGAAATGTAGGCGCCACTTATACAGCGCAAATTCCCGGCACTGCCGCCGTTTCAAGTGGTCCGCAAAATAACAGCGCTGTTTTTGTAGGCAGCGATCTGGTGGAAGTATGTGCAGGCAATGGGTTCACCTACAGCTTTGCCGCAGATGATGCCGATGGAGACGAACTAAGGTATTCCTTCTGCCAGGCATTTAACAGTACAGCTCCCGGTGGCGGCACCACTATTCCACCTTCCCCACCCGCTTATCCTGTAGTACCCTATTACACCCCCACTTTCTCGATGAACAGGCCAATGGGAGATAATGTACAGATCGACCCGCTTACCGGCCTCATTACCGGGGAAGCCCCGGGCATTGGTATTTATGTAGTTACCGTATGTGTGGATGAAATAAGAGACGGCCAGGTAATAGCCACACAGCGAAAAGACCTCCAGATATTTGTGGCGGATTGTAACGTGGCCTCTGCCACCCTGCTGCCCGAATACTATTTGTGCAAGAATACACAAACCATCAGCCTCGCCAATATGTCCAGCAGCCCTTTGATATTGACCACCGACTGGGATGTAATGGACAATACCAATACACTCATTCATTCTGATGGCAACCCCACCCTTACCTATACATTTCCGGCCATTGGCATTTATACAGTAAAATTGGTCATCAACCGAAACCAGCCTTGTACCGATTCCACCACTACCACCATCCGGGTTTTCCCGGGTTTCAATCCGGATTTTTCGTCTGCCGGTATCTGCATCAGCAAGCCCACCCTGTTCAATGATTTTACCACCTCGGTACATGGTGTACCTAATTCGTGGACCTGGGATTTTGGCGAACCAGTCATCAGCACCGATATATCCACGCTGCAAAACCCCAGTTATATCTATCCCACCACCGGCATAAAGTATGTGCGGCTGATTGCCACCGATACCCGTGGCTGCCGCGATACAATAAGGAAAACAGTGGAGATCATAGAAAAACCACCCATTGCACTGGCATTCAGAGATACCCTCATCTGTATCAATGATAACCTTACATTGCTGGCGGGTGGCTCAGGCAATTTTAGCTGGACCCCTCCGGTCAATATCATAAATGCTAATACGGCCACACCAACCGTTTCACCACCCGTTACCACTACATACTACGTTGACCTTGACGACAACGGCTGCAAGAACAGAGACTCTGTAAAAGTGAATGTGGTCAATTTTGTAACGCTGATCCCGATGAATGATACCATCATTTGCCAGGGAGATACGATACAATTGCGGGTGCAGTCCGACGGATTGCGCTACTCCTGGTCACCCGCAGCCCAATTTATTGACCCATTGGTAAAAAATCCGTTTGCATTTACCCAAGTCCTTACGGACTATGCGGTTACTGCCACCATCGGTGGTTGTACCGCCACCGATTTCATCAGGGTAACCCCCATTCCCTACCCGCTCTCCAATGCAGGCCCCGATAAAGTAATATGCTACAATACATCCGTTCAGTTAAATGGCAGTACTGATGGCAGTTCCTGGTTATGGTCGCCTGCCAGCAGGTTAAACAATCCGGCATTGCTGAACCCGATCGCTTTTCCACCCCGTACCACGGACTTCATTTTTATGACGTATGATACAAAAGGCTGCCCTAAACCAGGACGGGACACCGTTACCATTACTGTGTTGCCCAAAATGAGGGTATCTGCCGGAAATGATACAGCCGTAGTGGTCAATCAACCATTGCAATTAATGGCCACCGGCGGCGAAAACTACGTTTGGAGCCCCGCTACCAATCTCTCAGCCACCACGATAGGTAATCCGCTAGCAATATTCAGCAACCCCTCCAATGGCATCCGGTATAAACTCATCGCCTACGATGAATATGGATGTGTCGACTCCGCCTTTATTACCATAAAGATCTTCAAGACCGGCCCACGGGTATTTGTGCCAACCGGTTTTACCCCCAATAATGATGGACGAAATGATCTCCTGCGCCCCATTGCCGCAGGCATAACAAAAATTGACTACTTCAGTATCTATAATCGCTGGGGACAACTCCTTTTCACCACTACCATAAATGGCCAGGGATGGGATGGCAAAGTAAATGGCCAGTTGCAAAACTCCGGAACTTTCGTTTGGATGGTAAAAGCCACGGATTATACCGGCAAAGCCTATTTTGAGAAAGGAGTGGTAACACTCATACGATAATCCTTATCCCCTCTTAGCTGCGATCAATTTTGTGAACAACTTTTCATCCGTGAAAACAGCTGTATAGCATAGTAATTGATAATCCTACAGGATAAAATTCAACCTATGCCGATGCAATTTGTGCGTATGATACAGTTCACCCGATTGGTAAAAGCAGAAGGCCGCCTGAGGGAGTTCAATTTCAGAAAACTAAAAGGCCCCGGAGAAGAAGCCTTTAGCGTAAATGTATGTAACGAAAAAGGGGACCGCCTCTTCTTCACCATGCTGAAAAAAGAAACCAACTGGCGGATCGTACCCGATCAGTTGCCCACATGGATCACCCAATACGAAAACAGCCTGAACGAAGCGATAGAAACAGAACTAAGCAACTGGTAAGACCAGGCGTTCATTTAAATTTCATTCTTCCTGAATCTCTTCCGGATCAGTTGTTCCTGCTCAGCAGAAAGACTGGACGTCTTCTTTAATACAGTAATAAAATATTCCACCTCCTTCTCACTGGCAGGACAGCCGCTATTGTCTCCTGCTGCGGGGCCATCTCCTTCCTTACGAATTTTGGAGTCGGCCAGCAACTGACCGTCTTTATCGAATACTAACCAGAAGGGAATTCCCTGGTTGGCACCATTGTGCTTTATTTTTAATTCTTCAGCGCCAGGATTTTCCAGGTGCTTCTTCCCCTTTCCTTCATCCACCACCAGGTGAACGATGACATAATTATCCGTAAAAAACTTTTTACAGGATGGATCATTCATGCTCGTATCCATCTTATGGCACCAGCCGCACCATGATGCATGGAATATCACAAACACATTTTTCTTTTCCTTCGCTGCCTGTTGGTAAGCAATATTCAATAGCTCCGACGCAGGCGCTGCCGTAGTTTGTCCGGCAGCAGAAAAAGAAAAAATCGTAGCCAGCAAGGCCACCATCATAAATTGCTTCATGTGCTATAGTTGGGTATCTGATTACAATCTTACGGCCGTACCGGTAGCAATCACCATAAGCATACTGCCGCCGCTGCCGATCGTTTCAAAATCAAGGTCCACTCCTAAGATACCATTAGCTCCCATTGCCTGTGCTTTCTCCGCTAATTCACGCAGGGCATCCTCTTTAGCCTGCTCCAGTACCTTTTCGTAGGTCTTGCTTCTTCCGCCAAACACATCTCTCAGGCCGGCAAAAATATCTTTGAAGATATTAGCTCCGATAATGCTTTGTGCATTGATAACGCCCAGGTATTCCTGCACTGGTTTCCCATCTACTGAGCTTGTTGTTGTAATTAGCATGATTGTGTTATTTAGTTTTAAGTTTATCAAAAATAGCCTTTAGTTGTTCATTCTCCTCCACGACCGCACCTTTTGACGATTCTTTAATGTAACTGATCCGCTTGTCCACATCCGGGTGGCTGCCAAGAAACTCCGGCAGGTTATTCGCCGGTGCCGAAGCCTTCAGGTGTTCAAACAACGAGGTAAAACCGGCCGGATCTATCTTTCGTTGTGTCAGGATGGCCAGGCCCTCTATATCAGCCTCCTTCTCCAGGCGGCGGGAATAGGTCAATGATTTAAGATCATCAGCATGATTGATCAGTACAGAGGTAACAGTGCCAAACCGGCCGAACAATAATCCGATGAATACTTTAGATCCCAATCGTCTGAAAATAGACTTCGTTGAATGTTTGTTATTCACATGCGTAAATTCATGACTCAGCAAAGCGGCCAGTTCCGGGTAGGATGAGATCTGTTTCAGCAAAGCACTGTACACCACAATACGGCCACCGGGCAGGGCGAATGCATTCACCACATTATCATTTACCACCGTTATCCTGATATTATAACTTGTCGGCACATTCATAGCACTGAAAAAATCATTCAGGGCCAGGCTGGCTTCTTTATCTTCCAGTGCAGTAAATCCCATGGCATCATACACCGCATCACCCAGTTGCTGTTCAGTTTTAGCAGACACTTTAGAGGCCAGTTTCTCCGACAACCAGGGAACAATAAGCAGGTATAGCAACACCAGCAAACCAAGAATACCCAGGAAAAGAGCACCATTGCGGATCCATTCCTTCCCATTGCTTTTCTTATGCCAGGGCTTTTGTTGCTCTGCCTGCATCTCCTTTATAAAATGTGTAGCTTCTTTTCCTTCCACCTGTAATTCTCCACCGGTACGGGTATTCCTTATCCTCGAAGACTGACGGCCAAAATCAACCATTGCTTCCACTTCTTTCAGGGGCCAGTTCTCCATCGCATTGCTGCCATCCGGATGTTTAAAACCCACACTCAGGTTTTTATCAAAAACAAGTACAGTAGAATCTATTGGTGCCGCCGAGGGTGAAGGATGGTATTGAGCAAAAAAACTCTTCATAGTGCCAGGTAATTGAAGCGTAAAGATAGAAAAGTGCTGTGAGAGAAATGTCCCGGAAAAAGAACAAACCTGCTGATCTATTGTTATGTCAGGCAAATACAAAATCTTTGCACCTTAATCACCCGATAAACAAACAGTTTCCCCCGCCTGATGATACAAGCTTACAATTTCCTCGCTTCCTGGCAGCTATTTCCTGAAAAAGGTACCTATGAAAATGGTGAGCGGCCAAAAAGCGGTATTTATAAAATAGAAGCCATACCCGACAGCAAAGAACTAGTCATCTATCACAACTGGGTCACCCTGGAGAACCAGGCCTTTGCTGCCAGCTACAAGATACTGGCTGATGGCGGACTGAATGAATTTGCCGATCATGCACTGGCAGATAAAGTACAGGCGGTCATCCCCGACGGCATCACCTTCGAAATTCATTTTTATAAAAAAGGAGAAGTAGCACTGCATGTGGTGCATGAGATATTGCCGAACGGCTACCTGAAAATAACACAGCAGGGAAACAAAGAAGATGGCCACCCCTACACCACGACAGAGATTTATCACAAACAACTCAGTGTGCTTCCTTACTCCGCCTCCGTTTCAGGTGCCGTGATAAAACCAACCGAGGAAGGGGTGATAAAACACAAGGCACTTACTGCTATGGAAGAGCAGACCAATATGCAACTGGAGCAGATCCGCAAACAAATAGAACTGCTGGCCCTGCAGGCACATGAGATACAGAAAAGAAAAGAACTGTCCATGATGATCTACAATGCAAAACTGTCTTTCAAACCCAATATTGGCCAGGTTTATTATTTATATGAAAAGCAGGATGAGAACTTCATGCTATCTTTAGTATCACCAAAAGAATGGGGCCCCAACGGACCTTTCAAAAAATTTGTGGCGGCCGTGCAATTGCTCGCCGATCATACCTGGAAAGAACTATAATCATACCTATGCTTAAATACAAGATCACCGTCAAAAAAAGTAAGATAGCCGGTACCGGCGCCTATGCCGCTGTGCCCATACCCGCCAAAAGAAAGATCGGCAATATGGAAGGCGAGATCATTTCCTACCGCGAAGCACAGAAAAGAGTAAAGAAACAACCCGGCAATGTGCTCTTCATGGTCGAATTTGACAATGACCCCATCGCCCTGGATGCCAGTGTAAACAGTAATGAACTCCGCTTCATCAATCATTCCTGCGACCCCAATGTGTTCATGCGCCGTGCCTACCAAAAAGTGGAATACTATACCCTCCGCTCAATAAAAAAAGGAGAAGAGCTAACCTGCGATTATGGCGAAACTCACCACGAAGGCACACTGCCCTGCAAATGCGGGGCGAAGAATTGTAGGGGTTTTATTTAATTGTATTTTTGATGTATGACAAAACTCTCTGTCAACATCAACAAATTTGCCACGCTGCGCAACTCAAGAGGAGGCAACAATCCTGATGTGGTAAAAGCCGCCATCGATGCACAACGCTTCGGTGCAGATGGGGTGACTGTTCACCCCCGCCCGGATGAACGCCATATCCGGTACGAAGATGTACGGCAAATAAAAAAGATCATCACCACTGAATTCAATATAGAAGGCAATTGCACCGAGCAAAAGTTTGTAGACCTGGTCCTCGAAACAAAACCAGACCAGGTAACACTGGTGCCGGATACACTGGGCCAACTGACCAGCGATCATGGCTGGGACACCATTAAGAACAAAGAGTACCTCGAAAACATCATCAGCGTATTTAAACAGGCAGGCATCCGTGTCAGCATCTTTGTAGATCCGGATGTAAAAATGGTAGCAGGAGCAGCCGCCACCGGCACCGACCGCATCGAATTATATACCGAAGGCTATGCAAAACAATTTGCTACAGGCAACCAACAGGCTGCTATTCTTCCTTACATTACCGCCGCCCTCAAAGCAAAAGAATTGGGCCTCGGTATTAATGCCGGTCATGATCTCGACCTGCACAACCTGAAATACTTCAAAGAAAATATTCCATGGCTACAGGAAGTAAGCATCGGCCATGCATTGGTTTGCGACGCCTTGTACCTCGGATATGAAAATGCGGTGCAATTGTACAAGCGGCAGTTACAATAAAACTTTATAACAACACAATATGAAAATAATTTCAACCCTGCTTTGCATTCTTTTTGTCACAATGTTTAGCTTGCTGCTGCTTTCATGCAATGATTCCAAAAAGAAAATAACAATAAAAGAGGTAAGTCAGGACACCCCCACTTCTTCACACACACCTCCCCCTCCCCCTCCCGCACCACCAGAAAAATCCGGTTTACCCGAAATACCCGCTGAGAAAAATTGCTTTACCAGCAGTGGATTAAAATACGAAACTAAAATAACGCTGTACCTCGCAGATACTCTCGTACTGGGTAATATAATAAGCGAAGAATATGGAGCAGGGAAAAAGGAATCAGCTGATTTCACAGGCACCATTCATAATGAGGTGGTGAAAATAAAATTCAAAGGCAATCCGCCTGTTATTGGCGATGCCTCCGAATGGACGGACAAACCATGGAAACTTATCAAAGCAAATGGAAGTAAAAAACTCCTCATCCCCTTCAAAGCAAAAAACTACGAGAACAACAAATGGGAAGAAATGGAGTATGAATTCAACAAAACAGATTGCAATTAACCCCCACTATTATCTATCATCTTTTATCTATTACCTTTTATCTATTCACTGATCTCATTCCTCCATCATCACAAAAGCACCCCAGAAATAAGGTTCTTTGTACTTCGTCATCAGTTGCAGTTGTGCCTGTTTAAAGGCCTTTTCCCGGTCACCGCTTTTCAGCCAGTTAGTGTAAAAGTTATTCATCAGTTGCTGCGTCGCCGCATCATCCACTTTCCACAGGCTCATGATCAGCGCTTCAGCGCCAGCCACCAGGAAAGCCCTTTGCAAACCATACACTCCTTCCCCGGCCTTTACTTCACCCAATCCCGTCTCACAGGCACTTAACACCACAAGGCTGGTTCCTTTCAGGTCCAGGTTCATCGCCTCATACGATGTAATGATACCATTACTCGTATTATCCAAACTGGAATTATGCTTATCCGCTTCCGAAGCACCTGTAAGCATCAGGCCGGAGCGCAGCAATACATTGTCTTTAGCATTATCCGCATGTACTCCTATCGGCCAGCTGGCCTTCTCCACATCCTGCAGAAAATAACCATGGGTGGCAATATGCAGCACCGATATTTTATTCGTCGCCTTCAGGTTATTCTCCGTAGCATCCTGCTGCAGCCATTCAGACACCTGGTACCCCGATGTCTTCAGCATTTTATAAATACCATCCACTTCCGTTTTCGTGGCCGGCAGTTCAGGAATAGTAGGCGACCCATAATCAGGAAACCCGATCAGTGTGGCTTTCTTCAAAGGTGCGCCAGAAGGCTTCCCTGTTTTCAAAATATCTTTCGCATTCCCCAGCAACACTATATCATACTGGTTGATCAGGAAATCACCCGCCGGTTTTTTCAGGGTGTATAGATTGATCTGGTTATACACTCCGTCCAGCGATACATACAGGGTCTTCTTTCCCTTCACTTCCGCTTCAAAAGGTTGCCAGAAATGACCGTACGATTTTTCATCATTCACTTTATTCTTCATCATCAGCCGGTATGTCTTCGCCAGCTTGCCTTCCATCTCATTACCATTTGCCAGCACTACCAACTTCGGTTGCGGATTATTCTTCGTTACCACCAGGCCGAGATAACTGCTGCTGTCCAGCAACACCTGGTCAAAATATTTCAACCGGATGATCTCGATCAGGGCTTCCTCCGTCTTCAATTTACCCTGCACCTCAGCAAACTTTGGCTTCGTGGTAAAATAAAAACGGGAAAACTCTTTAGAACTTTCCGACAGTCTTTTCTCCATCGCATTAGTAGCCGCCTCCAGCGAATCAAGATCAATGCTTTGCTCCGTCAGTTCCTCCTTTGAATAAGCATACAGCGCCGTCAGTTGTTCCTTCTGGTCTATCCAGGCCACATAGTCCTTCACTAACTGTTCATTACCACTGTTCAGAATACTTTCACTCACCTTGCGGGATGAGCTCAGCAGCAATCCCTTGGTGGCAAGGCGGTATTCAAACATATCCGTGATGATATCTTTATTAATATTACCAGCCTCCAGCGCAAAATTGTAGAACCGCTGAAACCTTGGCGACAGCAGGTCCCAGTATTTTGTTTTCTCCGATTCACTCATCGGCGGAAAATACTTGTTGATAAAATCAAGCGACTTTTCCATCACATCCCGATAGAGGGAATAAGCTTTGCTGTACTCTTTTTTCTTCCAATATAAAATAGCCAGGTCTTCCTGCGATTGCACATACAGCGGGTGACTGGTACCTAATGATTGCTCCCTGCTTTTCAGCACACCTTCCAGCATCGGTGTGGCATCTTCGTAGCGGTTCTTATAGCGCAGGTAATTGCCGAGGTCACTCACCACTTTAGCATAAGCCGGGTTCGTTTCCCCCATCGTAAGTTTATAAATACCCGCAGAGCGACGCAGCATTTCCTCCACTTTATCATCCTTCTTCATCACCATATACAAAATGGCCAGGTTGTTCAGCATATTGGCAAACTCAGGTTTGCCTTTCTCCAGTCGCTTTTCCAGCCCCTGGTAGATACGTTCCGCCTCGGCATATTTCCCCATTTGCTGGTACAGCAGCGCCAGGTTAGAAAAGAATTTCAGGTGGTTCTTTGCCTTGCTTACTTCCAGCTTACCCGCCAGGCGAAGCGCATCTTCCAGTAGTTTGGCCCCTTCCTCGTATCGTCCGATGGACTGATACAAAATAGCTTTGTTGTTTAAGATGATCGCATGCGTCATCGCCTGCTCCTGGCCGTTCGTCTTGATGATATCAAGGGCCGCTTCAAATTCCTTTTCCGCTTCATTATACAAACCCTGGTTATAATGCAGCACCGCAAAATTATTCGTCGAAGCCGCCACACTCATACTCGTCTCGCCCTCTTTCTCTTTGCGCAGCTTCAGTGCTGCTTCAGTAGCCGTTTCCGCCTGCACATAGCGCCCCATAGAAGTGTATAATAATCCCTGTGTGGAAATAGCCTTGGTATAACCGGGATCATTTGTCAGGTATCCTCTTTCAAAATAATTCCGGGCAGCACTCAGCCTCTTCTCCGCATACACCAGTCGACCGGTAGCATAAGCAGACTGTCCCATTTGCAGGTTCAGCCTCGCATTCTCCTCATCCGAAAGGTCAGCATCTTTGTAAAGGGAATTAGCAATAACACCCAGCCGGAGAAACTTAGCGCCAAACTCTCCCCTGCCTCTGCCGCTGAACACACCGGAATTATCACTCAGCAGGATGGCATAGTCCACATCCGTAGAATCAAATTCGGCATTGAAATCATCCAGTTCCTTATACGCCGCCTGGCGGGCCTTGCTCTTCGCAGAATATTTGGCATTGCTTACTTCGCCTTGTGCTTTGCCTTTGGCCCTGTCTTTTATTTTATTGAGAATTTGTGCAGGCGCAGAAAAGCCAATGCACAGAATGGACATTACTAGGAGAAGTTTCATGGTTAATTGTTTGGCGAAAAAATCAAAATACAAGGTACGCATATTACCCGGTTAGAAAATACCACTTACAGGTGATTGCCTAATATCCTTTTCAGCAGCAATTCATCCATGCCATCCCTCATTGATAACAAAACAGGCCATTATTCGCATATACTTATTAGCTTGTAAAAAATCACTCACATGAAAAAAATAGTCTTTGGCTTATTCGCCATTATAGCAGGCATGGCAACCATTGCCCAGATCCCATTAACAGTAGCCCCCAGTGGCGGAAATAAAAAAGCTGCCATAAGCGAACGCATCGGCCTTACAGATGTAACCGTTCGCTATGACCGTCCCGGTGTAAAAGGACGGGAAGGAAAGATATGGGGCCAGCTCGTGCATGCGGGGTTCATCGACCAGGGATTTGGTTCTTCCAAAGCAGCCCCGTGGAGAGCAGGCGCCAATGAGAACACCGTGTTTGAATTTTCAACAGACATAAAGATAGAGGGGCAGACATTACCCGCCGGTAAATATGGATTCTTCATCGCCTATGGCCCCGAAGAATGTACCCTTATATTCTCCCACAACAGTACCTCCTGGGGCAGTTACTATTACGACCCCAAAGAAGATGCACTACGGGTAAAAGTAAAACCACAGCCACTCGGCCAGTCAGTAGAATGGCTGAAATATGAATTCATGGACCAAAAAGAAAACAGCGCCACCATAGCGCTGCAATGGGAAAAACTATCCATTCCATTCACCATAGAAGTGGATTATATAAAAACACAACTTGCCTCCTTCCGCCGGGAACTCCGTACGGAGAATGGCTTCATCTGGCAAAGCTGGGACCAGGCAGCACAATGGTGTGTGCAACGAAATGTAAACCTGGAAGAAGCATTATTATGGGCCGATTCTGCCTCCAACAATTTTGGTGGCGACAGAAGCTTCCAGGCCTGGAGCACCAAAGCACAGATACTGCAAAAGCTGGGGCGCAATGAAGAAGCCGCAGCAGCAATGAAAAAAGCCCTGCCCTTCGGTACCATGACCGATGTACACCAGTACGGACGGCAACTACTCGGGCTTAAAATGTATAAAGAAGCGTTCGACATTTTTAAAATGAATCATGATAAGAATCCTAACCAGTACACTACCCTGATGGGTATGACAAGAGGGTACTCGGGCCTCGGTGATTATAAGAATGCACTGAAATTTGCCAACCAGGCATTGCCCCTGGCGCCCGACCAAAATAATAAAACGAATGTGCAGACCATCATAGATAAACTAAAAGCCGGGAAAGACATTAACTAAACACGGGGCAGGTAGGCGATAGCCCGCAGCCCTTGGCCGGTAGTAAAGGGAGGATAGACAAAAGCCATTAGTCCTTAGGACACAGGCGCAGGTCGCAAGTAGAAAGAGAAGGGGTTGCCCGAACTGCGGGCAACCCTTCCACCCCCAATTTTTGGGTATCAATTTTTTGGGTATTCGCCCGGCCCCACCACCGCCACCCGCTCCGCCATACCAGCGCTGCCCGTCGCAATAGCAAATGAACGATCCGCAAAGCCAGAAAAGGCTTTCACAAACGAAAAAAAAAGTGAATCACAAGACCAAAAAACTGATTCACAAGACCCAAAAAGTGATTCACAAGACATGTGAAGTGCATCACAAGCGATGAAATGTGCTTCACAAGACATGAAAAGTGCATCACAAGAGATGAAAAGTGATTCACAAGACATGTGAAGTGCATCACAAGCGGTGAAAAGTGATTCACAAGACATGAAAAGTGCTTCACAAGACCAGTGAAGTGAATCACAAACAGCAATAAAGTTTGCGCAAAGCCCAACAATCCTTGCATCAAGAGCATCAGAAGTGCCGCACAGACATACAAAACTGACAATCAGACATACAAAACTGACACTCAGACATAGAAACTGCTGCACAGGCTTAGGGAGATTTTTTGCAATTAACTGGTTAGGTGAAAAATCAAAAAGAAGATTTCACACGTCTGTGTCTATTATAGTGGCATAATTATGTATTTTTAAAGAAAGGGAAACCATTTATTTACCCAAATAATGGCGGAATTTCCCCAAAAGTTAGCAATTTAACCGCTTAAACCACAGTCAACACTTGAAAAGCATAGTAGAAATACAAATACTATCGCCTCTTACCAAACAACAGCTTATTCAGTTAAGGGATGAAATCCGAAGCATAGATGGAATGGCTGCATTTGATTTGAAATTACCATCTCCGTCCCCTGTCCGGGGCACAATGGCGGGCGGAAGTATTGAAGAAGTAATAATATATGGGTTGCTTGCGGGTATCATTCACTTTGTGGGAGAAAAAGCGACGGAGTATTACCATAATCAAATAAAAAAATTACTAAAGAAATATCAACCAGCTACGACTGACGTAGATATGAAAAAAAAAGAAGCAATGGGTGGTAAAGGGCTGGAAGCGGTTATTTCTGAACAAACTGATACGTACCGAAAAGTAACTTTCATCGATGGTGGTGGCAACGAACAAACAGTAAATAATCGGGATTTTTCTATCAATCCTGAACGGACCTATGCGATCCTTATCGGGATAAGCGAATATGATGACAAGATGAGTTTTTCTATTATCCCTCCAGTGGCAGGCAATGTTTCCGAAATGTACCGGGTGCTAAATGATAAGCGCTTGGTTGGATTGCCGATAAGTAATATTTATACCCTTTATAATGAAACGAGTATAGGTATTATCAAGAAATTGAGTGAAGTAAGCCGGTTGCCTAATATTGAAACATTAATTATCTATTTTAGTGGGCACGGACAAAATAATGGAAAGAACCAGCTTAGTCTTATTGCCAGAGATACACATAATATTGATGAACGGCTTCATAATGCAATAGCTTATGAAGATATCGAACGACTTATTAAAACGTCGCCTGCCCCACAAAAAATAGTAATTCTGGATGCCTGCCACAGTGGACTGGCTGCGCAGGGAACCAACGCCAATAGTTACGACTTTGAACCTGTTTTAGGTACGTATACCCTGGCTTCCACTTCTGCGGATGAGGCCTCTTATTATAAAAAAGAGGCAAGTCATACTTATTTTACGGGGTTTATTCTGAAGCTATTTAATCATGGCATAAGGAATGTAAATACGATGCTTTCGCTGCATGATATTTACAAGTACACCAGCGAGCAACTGCAAAAGATCAAATTTCCTATGCCCGTCAGGAAGTATGATATGAAGAATGTGGATGAGAATAAATTCTTTATCAGCAATAACCCAGGGTTTGATTTAAAGGCGTTACAAAAAAGGCCGGTTGAAATGTTGGTACAAGGTAAACTGAATGAAGCAGAAATTGAATATTACAGGTTGCTGAGAGAGTTTCCTGATGATACAGCTTGGTTGAAAGAGTATGAAGATACAAAGAAAAATCTGCTGTTTGGTAATATTGTTTCGGAAGCTGATAATTTATTCCGGTTGGGAAAATACGTTGGAGCCAGGACTGAGTATTTACGGGCTATGGATCTGAGCAATACACCTTATGTGGCAAAACGGATAGTTGAATGCAACCAGATGATAACCAGGCCGACTGACGGCAAAGTAAACCTCACGAGAACTGACAAAAGTATGGACTATACTTCCAGTATTGCTTTCGGGCAGCAAAGTGATACAATTGACAGCGGAGCTAACGTGCCAAGTGTGAATGGAGGAAAGAAAATAGTAAGATGGCTCTTTTCCAATGAGGGCCGGATCAGGCTGACGGGTTCAATTCTTATTGGCCTTGTATTAGTAACTTTAGTGTGGTGGATCATCAGCCTAACGACAAGAAAAAGCATTAAGGCAAAACTGGATGAGAATAATGAACTTAATATACCATTTGTAAGTGAGCAAAAGGAACAAAAAAGAGATAGTACAATATTAGTACTAACAAGTAATGCACTTGGCTTTGAAAGTAAGGGTGACGTAAACAAAGCAATAGAACTGTACGAACAGGTACAACGGATGGATCCTAAAAATGAAATTATTGACTCGGCCTTATCGAGATTGAAAAGCCGGTTGCTGAGCTTGTATTCTGATTCGCTGGCGGAAAGTTCTATGTGCAGCTCGCAATGGAGATTATATGCAAGGAAGATAATCGACATTGACTCTCTTCGTTCCACCTCCAAAAGCCTGGCAAAGGAATTAACCAATTGTAAGTAATACTACCTATGGTGATTGCTAGTAAATTATTGACGGTTTTGATATTTTTTTTATTTACCAAGCTACCGGTTGCTGCACAGGAGTGTGATGTATATGTCTCTTATGTAAAGGTTGCCAATAATTTGGCGCAGAAGGGTGGGAAGGGATATACAGAAGCTATTGCAAAGCTGAATGAATTGGAAAGAATTTGCCCGGGTAAGAAAAAGGAAGTGGCTTCGTTAAAAAAACAGATGCAGGCCAGGATTGATAGTGATAAAAAAGCAGCGAATAAAGTGACTGCCCCGCCTACGGTGGAAAAACCTCTTTCTGTTATACAATTTCCTCCCTACGATGGGTTTCATAAGATAAAATACTACAAGGAAGGAAGAAATTATATAGGAGAATATGAGGGGTACTATCTGAACTATCAGCGATGGGGTCAGGGAAAGTTTACATTAGAGAATGGAGACATTTTGGAAGGGTATTGGAGCAATGATATGTTCTTGTTTGGCATATTATCATATGCCAATGGAAATGGCTTTGAAGGAAGTTTTTCAGGAGGCAAAAAGAATGGGTGGGGGACTTACTGGTGGAGTGAGACAGGGGCATTTCAGGGTGAATGGACGAATGATAAAAGGAATGGGATTGGGTTATTATATTTGGAGAAACGGACTTATCTCGGAGAGTATAAAAATAATGTGTTTCATGGGTTTGGTATTCTGGAAGTGGATTCCGGTTTTTATATGCCGGGTTGCCCGGGGCTGAGATCTTATTTCGGACAGTGGTATGAAGGGAAAAAAGAAGGATTTGCAAGGTGCTATGATGCACAAAAAAGACTAATCTATGAGGGAAGATTTTCGGATGATAAACCCTCGTCACCTTTCCCGAACGTGCCACTGGCTGCTTCAACAAGCAATATTAATCCTTATGCAGATGAGCCATTAAGTCAGGGAGAGGTTTACAATAGGCGGCAATCTGATGGCATAGGAAGATTAGAATGGAAAGATCCAGACAGTG
>CALSAT010000020.1:0-17817 GCA_943372905.1 Bacteroides fragilis
AAAGTTATACAGCCCGTTACCTTTAAACGGCTATAGTAAATCTACGAAGACCTTGGAATTACCACTTGGGGATATTACCTTAGTGCTTTCTAAGATTTGAATCCCCTCTATCCTTACTGGAATCCGTACCGAAATCTATCTCCTCTGAAGGGCTTATTTTTTATACCCTTTAATTGAAACTATGAGACTTTTTACATTTTTAAGAAAGAAGGCATTGCCTTTGTCTATTGTATTGCTATTACCAGTAGCTTCATTTTGCCAGACAAATACCTGGGATGGATCATCGAACAACAACTGGAATACTGCAGCCAATTGGTCATTGAACCTTGTTCCGACAGCAGCACACGATGTAGTAATAAATATAAATGCGACAATTTCTGTTGATGCGAACGCCACGATTAACAGTTTGGCGGTAACTGGCTCCGCAACTGTTTCTTTTACTTCTTCAGGTGGCGGAAGAACAATCACAATTGATAATACTGGCAGTACCATAGCTCTCGGAAGTACTCTGACACTTCAGGGTTCCAACGGATCGGGTACAAGATCAATGAGTATTTTATATACGGGAGCTAGTCAAACTATGTCCATAGCCGGTACGCTGGTTTTGACGAATGTAGGAGAAGGAACTATTTATAGTGCTACAAATAGCCTTACTACAGTCACTGGTACAGTAAGAAAGGATGACCCTTCAAATGGTACAAATGGTGTTATTACATCGACCGCAGGTAATTTAAGTTTTTTATCTGGAGGAATTTATGATCATTCATTAGATGGAGATGTGATTCCCACTGCTACCTGGAATGCAGCTTCTAATTGTAATATCACCGGTATCACCGGTACAGCTCCAACTGGCCTCAATCAGGCATTTGGAAACTTTACCTGGGATTGTATCGGGCAGACGACCGGATTTCTATTTGCCGGGGCATTAACAACTATCAATGGAAATTTTACTGTTGGTAACACTAATACTTTCGGTCTTTTTTTAGCTACTACTACGGGTAGTACATATACACTTACAATAGGCGGCAATCTTGTCATTAATGATAATGCGTGGCTGGCAGTCACTTTTGGTGATAATATAATAGCCACCATAAATGTTGCAGGCAATTTCTCTATGTCAGGTGCAGGCGCAGGAACTACTTTTTTTGATTTTCATCCAGCCACCGGTGCTTCAATAACAATGAATAAAATAATCCTGAATGTTACAGGCAATTTTTCACAATCAGGTGGTCAATTTGATTTTACAGCAGGAGATTCTGATGCAGCAAATTTTGCTGAATTGCGGATTGGTGGTAATTATGCATTGACAGGCACAGGTGTAATGTTAACTTCAACCTCAGACAACTCTGTTACAAATGGTACGATCACCTTTAACAAATCCGGTACACAAACATTTAACGCAACTACACCGGCTAACCTGATTTATACAAACTTCATCGTAGCTGCTAACAGCACACTTGAATTATTGTCAAACGTTCTTCTTACCAGCGAAGCTTTAGCTGTATGGGGAGGTAATTTTACTGTTAATAGCGGTGGTGTTTTAGATGCAGGAACCAACCAGATAATAAGTTCTACAGGAGCAACTGCTGGTACTTTTAATGTGTTTACATTAAACAGTGGGGCAGGATTAATAACCGCTAATGTAAATGGAATTCAAAATACGACGATAGGAACTATTTCAACTTCACTCGCCACCCGTACTTACAGCAGCGCTGCTAATTATACGTACGATGGTGTAGCGATACAAAACAGCGGTATTTTCACCACGTCGCCAACGGCCAACCAAGTCAACAACCTAACCATTAATAATACGAC
Organism: Bacteroides fragilis; assembly: GCA_943372905.1. Lineage (GTDB taxonomy): Bacteria > Bacteroidota > Bacteroidia > Chitinophagales > Chitinophagaceae > JJ008. Next base: position 1,816 of record CALSAT010000020.1, read on the forward strand.
AGGTAATACCACCACCGGGGTAACCCTGGAGCAGGCATTTGCAGTAGCTGGTACCCTCACCCTTACCAGCGGTCATATCACCAGCAGTTCCACCAACCTGCTTACCATGAATGCAGGCAGTAATGTGGCCGGTGCCAATTATGGCACAAGAATTTCCGGTGGTTCTGATAATTCATTTGTGAATGGACCGATTAGGAAGATAGGCAATACCAACTTTTTATTCCCGGTAGGTAAAATAAATGCAGGTCATCATTTTGCCGGTATTTCTGCACCTGCTAATCCCGGTGATACCTATACCACCGAGTATATCAGGGGTAGTGCCAGGTTATTGGGTACGGTGTCTGCCGCAGGCCTTAGCCATGTAAGCAATTGCGAATATTGGGACATCAGCACTACTGCTGCCAGCCCCAATGTAAATGTGACCTTATCCTGGACGGGAACCAGCAATTGTAATGCAGCGGTATATGTAAATGATCTCGCAACACTGGTGGTCGCACATTTTGGCACCACCTGGGATAGCTATGGTAATAATGGCGGAAATACCGGAAATGCATCTGCGGGATCAGTTACCTGGAATAATGTTACGACCTTCAGTCCTTTTGCTTTGGGCAGCACCGATAAGGAAACTAATCCCCTGCCGGTAAAATTTGTGAATGTAAAAGCCTATGCCTCTGGTGATAACAATAAAATAGAATGGGCCAACCTTACAGAGTCTGCTATTGATAAATATGAAGTAGAAAGATCAGTCAATGGAATTTCCTTTACGCCGATGACGGCGGTAGCAGCAAGAAGCAATGCCAATGTAAGAGAAGGTTATACTGTACTGGATAATGCTGTTTCCGGCACCAGCTGGTACCGGATCAATGCCAAAGGTCTTGATGGATCTTCTGTCTATAGCGCTGTGGTCAGAGTAAGCCGCACAGATAAAGATGACAGCAAACTGGTATTGTATCCCAATCCGGTAGTAACGAAACAGATGACCATTCAATTGTACAGCGCCGGCAGTGAAAACTATACGGTCAGCGTATTTAATAATACAGGCCAGGTGGTGTACACCACCAATTGGATACATGCAGGTGGTTCAGCTTCAAGAAGCATTGAGATACCCGCCACCTTATCTGCCGGCTATTATCACATACAGGTAAAAGGCAAAGGGAAAACACTGACATCAACGTTTGTAATACAATAAGGGGTATTATTTAAAGACAAGAGGAGCTGGTTAAGCTCCTCTTTCTTTTTGATTAGTGGCTGGTAGCAGGTGTGTGTTTATTGCCTGGTGGGGTCTTTTCGCTTTTTATTACTGTCTTTGGCATCCGTTTTCTGACTAAACATTCTTTCACTTACGATATCCTGCATCCGGTTGATCTCAGCCCTTTCTTCCGCCGTTATTTTTCCATCCGCTTTCATTTCAGTCAGCCTTGTTTTTTGGGTATTCAGTTGTGCCTGCAGGCGGCTGCATTCTGCGGGGTTAATGGTGCCATCCTGCATCCCTTTTTTCAGGCGGTTCAGCTGGCGTTCAATTCTTGCTTCAGCTACCTTAGTTTCAGTTTGTGCGTTAGTAACAACGGAGGCAGCGAAGAGCATGATAAATAGTCCGATCATTTTTTTCATACTGTTATGGTTTAAAGGTTAATGATTATTTATGTTTGATCCGGGCCGGCCCCACCCACAGATCGTATTGAGAAGAGTAGCCATCGTAATGGATATACCATTCTCCGGGTCTTGTATCTAATACAGTAGCCGGATACCACTTACCATTTTCTTCCACCAGCACTTTGTCACCTTTTTGATAGGAGGGGTTGCCTGTTGAAATATTGCTCTCCGTTGGTATTGCTGAAGCAGTACAGGCTATGGCTTTGAAAGCGGCATCATCTTCCTGTTTTTTATCGAGAAAAATATGCAGGCCATTTATTGTATAAGTGTTACCCTCTTTGACAGCATCCACATCGCATTTGCGGTCATAGCGTTTGTTATACCAATGAACTTTCGTGCCAATTATTTCAAACTTATCGGACAGAGGACAGTATTGGTCCTTGTATTTTCCCCAGCCATCATAGGCATTCCTTACTGTATTGTCAATGAGCTCCTGTCCATTGCCATTGGGGGTAGTAGTGGTGCCAGCTTGTTTCAGGCTGGTGTGCAACAGCAGTTTCATATACTCTGCAAATTGCTCTTTTGAAAGCTGGTGCAATTTTTCATTAATGTGCAATGCCAGGTCCTTACCGGATGCGAATAACGGAGGCGGTGCAAACCCCATTGCTGTTATTTTCTCTTTATTGGCATTCTCGGCCGCTCTGTCAGATATACTGGGGAGGCTTGCCCATTGTGGGGCATCTGCTGCATGTACGATGTCGCCCACATATCTTGCCTGCATAGTTTCTGTACTGCCTTTGCCAAGGTACCAGGGCTCATTCAACCCATTCCGGTGCAACTCCATCGTACAAGGTGCTTCTATGCGTTGAAAGGTTTCTTTGGTAAGGCGGTCCACATATACTATTGTTCCTTCAAACTTCAGCTTGCCGGGATGAAGCCATTCTGCTTTTGGATTGGTGACGGTGATCTTTTCTATTGCCACTATTGAGTAGGCTTGCATAAAAAACTTCTCCGGACTTTTTTGAGCTGCTTCTGTCGCAAACTTTGTTAACTCTGCATTGGGCGGTACTGGCAGGTTAATGCCCCTGTACTCACCATTGCTTTCACTGCCAAGCACCTGGTAGGGCTGCGATGCGCCGATGTCATAGTAGGCCATCGTTGCAATAACTAAGGTTACTCCTTTTAACCCAAATACTTTTTCCGGCACCACGGCTTTGATCACATTGGCATAGGCTACATAGATATATTTTCCGTCTTTCCATTCCTTTACAGTTTTTACCACTTCTACTTTTGTAACACCGGCGTGGGTAAGGCGTTTAATAATGGCTGAACCGGAAGGCTGCGCAAGAGCAGGCAGTGATAATATGCTTACCAGCAAAGGCAGAAGGAATTGTTTAGGCATGTCTTGATTTTTAAGTGGTGGTTAAATCAGGACATAAATTTCCGTCCGGGAAAACGGGTTCCCGGTCTGTTTTGCGTAAAGGGGCTAAAATTTGAGTGAATGCGGGGAATGCTTATTAAAGCTGGGTGATATGGTTCAGCAGGTCCTGTTTTTGTTTTTTACTTACCGGCACAGCTTCGCCGCCAATGATGACATGGTCTTCCTCAATTGCATCTATCTTGGCCAGGTTAGCCAGGTAACTGCGATGAAGCCGGAAGAAGCCAAAGGGCAGGAGTTTTTCTTCGATCACACCCAGCGTTGTGCTCAGCATGAATTTGTCTTTCTCTGTTTTTACCAGCGTGTAATTGCTTTGAGCTTCTGCATAGACCACTTCTTCGGGGTTCAGCTTTACGAGCCTGCTTTTGCTGCGGATAAAAAGATGTTTGTTGATAAGGAATGTTTCCGGTTTTTCTTCGGTAGCGGGCTTCTGTTGTTGCTCAAACCGGTGAAAGGCAATTTCTATGGCCACCTGCAGGTCTTTTTCGTCAAACGGTTTTACAATATACCCATCAGGGTTTACCTGTTTGGCTTTGTCAACCGTTGCTTTATCAGAATAAGAGGTAAGGAATATGAGGGGCACATTTTTCATTGCTTTTATTTCTCCGGCCAGTTGCACACCATCCGGGCCATTACCTAAATTAATATCCATCAGTACGAGATCCGGCTCCTGTTCACGGAATAATGCCGTCACGTCTTTGCTATGGAGTACTTTACAGGCAACACTGTAGCCAAGGTCTTCAATGGTGGCGGCAATTTCATCAGCAATCACCGGTTCGTCTTCCACGATCATTATTCTGAGTGCGGACATAAGCAGTGTTTATACGGGTTGATAATTATTGATCGTAAGCTTAAATACGGCACCATTGTCGTTCCTGCTTTCAATATTGGCCTCCAGTTTGGCAGCCAGTGATTGCACCAGTTTCATGCCGAATGATCTTGTGGTATTCATATCAAAACCTTCGGGAAGGCCGGCACCATCATCTTTTACTTCCAGGATTAGTTTTTGTTGTTCTTCTTCCAGCCGGATGACGATCTGGCCGCTATTTTTTCCTGTAAAGGCATATTTATAGCAGTTCGTTACCAGTTCATTGATGATGAGCCCAAGCGGAATAGCGGTGTCCACATCGAGGCTCAGGTCATTGCATTGTATATCTGCTTTTATTATAGTCGTATTATCTCTGAACGTCTGCTGAATGGTATTCACCAGGTCATCAAGGTATTCTTTCATATTCACGCCGGTAAGATTATCCTGCTGGTAAAGTTTTTGGTGAATAAGGGCCATGCTTTTTACCCTGTTGCGGCCTTCTCTTACGGCCTCCTGTGCTTCGGGGTTTTCTATTTGCCGGCTTTGGAGGTTCAATAAACCAGAAATGATCTGCAGGTTATTCTTTACCCGGTGGTGTATTTCCCGCAGCAGGGTTTCTTTCTCTTTCAGCGAAACTTCGATGATCGCTTTTTGTCTGTTCAGCAGTTCTTTTTGTTTGCGGTTATTCCGGTAGGCATAAAAAGCTAATCCTGCCAGGGCGCAGAATAAAATGGCTGCTATAATGAAATAGTTTCTTTCCCGCTTACTCCTGATCAGTGCGGCTTCTTTTTGTTTTCCTTCCTTACTCAGCACATCTATCTTTTCTTCTTTCTTAGAAGTTTCGTACACGGCATTCATTTCATTTATCTGCCGCAGGTTCTCTTCATTCAGCAGGCTGTCACGTATGGCTTCGCTGTTGCGGATAAAATTATACGCCAGATTGTAATCACCTTTTTTCTCATAACATTCGGCGAGGTTATTATAATAGTTCGCCAGCATTTCTTTCCGGTTTCGCTCTGAGGCCAGTATGACTCCTTTATTAAACCACTTCAGGGCCTCGTCATACTTATTTCTGTCGAGCATTATGTTTCCCATTCCTTCAAAGATGCTGTACATGGGCTCTTTGTATTCTATCGCAGTAGCCCGTTCAAGTGCCTGCACCAGGTTCATTTCTGCGGCATCCAATTGCAGCAGCCCTGCATAAGCCACCCCTATGTTGGCAAGACTGTTTGCTTCATCTTTTGGTTTATTAATTTGTCTTGCAAGCGTAAGTGTTTGTTTGCCATAGTACAGGGCACTGTCATATTTCCGCTGGTATTGATAAGAACTGCCTATGTTCATCAGGCTGTTTAGCTGCCCGGCACTGTCGCTGAGTTCTTTTTTTATAGCCAGGGATTTTAAGTAATAGCTGATGGCATTGGGATAATCTTTCCTGGCCCGGTACACGAGGCCGATATTGTTATAGGATTTTGAGATGAGCGATTTATCACCTACCTGTTCCCTGATACTTAAGGCATCAAAATGATTACGTAAACTGACCTCGTAAATGCCGCGAAGGTAATAGGCAAGACCAATATCACTGATGGTATTGGCCAGCAGGGTGGACTGCTGTTGCCGGGCAAATACTTTTTTGGCGGCTTCCAGAAAATACAGGCAGCTGTCAAGCCTGCCTTTTACATCGTAGGCGACTCCGGCTGCTTTATAACATTCCCCTTCGGCCACGGGCTGATTTATTTTTTTAGCCAGTTTAATGCCAGCATGGGCAAGCAGCAGTGCATTATCGGGATCGTCTTCGCTGATAGCGATCGCTTCTTTTTTCAGCAGCGACAGTTTGACCGTATCATCTGCTATTTGCAACAGGGAATCTACCCGTTGCGAAAACAGGGAATCGGAGGCTCCCTGCAGGAAGATAAATATGGATAGTGTTTTAAATAGCGCCGTCATGTACTTAAAGCTAATAATTCGATCTGAAAGTGCTGTGCAGCATCCTGATTTAATTTTGAACTTTTAAGGGATGGCGACTACCTGGTACGTTTCGTCGCTTAGTGAGCGGTGCAGGATAATGGTTTGCTCATCTTTCTTTTCAATGCTGATCTTCATCATGCCGCCAATATTCAGTTTGCCTCCTTCAATGGTCCAGCTTGTTTTAGCAGCACCTTTATCCTCGCAGGTGCCGTCGGCATATAGCTTAAAGTTGTTGTAGTCAAGTTTGGTGTCGGCAGCAACAAGCATTTTACCTTTCAGCCAAGTGGCCAGGGCTTCGTCTTCCGCCGAGGTAGCAGTGGTGGCTGTTTGTTTCGCCTCCGGTGACCTGTTTTCCGGGCTATTCTTTTTGTCTTTGCAGGAGATCATCGCGGCAACAATAAATGCCAGCAGTAGTGTTTTCTTCATAAACTTCCAGGTTAGGGTTTATTGGTTAATGATTTTTGACAGCCTATTAATATTTTCCCCAGAGAGTGAGGTTGGCAGTGCCACGGTTACTTCCCATTGTTTCATACGAAAATTCCACTTTGGTTATTCTTCTTACTCCGCCCGGCAGTTCGATGGTGCGGCTATGCCCATTCTCCCTGATCATACCGCGGATCGATACATCAAACTTATCGCCGTTGTCAAAGTACACTTTCATGTCATTGAGTTTGATGGGCGCATCTGTGACTTTAAAATAAATGCCTTTGTACCATTTTTCTGATGATACGGTGATGACATCATGGTCTGTACCATACCGTACAGAGCGGCTGCCCAGTACTTCCCAGGCGTTGGGGGAGGTAACCGTGGTGTTTACAACTGGTGCGGTGGTTTCGGCAACGGTAAAGGATAATTGCGCTGCCACGATGGTAAGGGCGATAAGGAGTTGAGGTTTCATTGTATTTGTTTTAGCGTTACTTGTTACTGTAAAACTACATGCCCTGTAAAATGAGAACAGGCCTGTTTGAGCGAACAGGCCTGTTATTTATTGAAGTACGTTTTTTAATGAGGGAAGCTTAGCGCAGCTTATCAAGACTTTTCACCAGCTTTTCATCCTTCCTTATAAGACGAAAGGCCATAAAATAACCGATGATAACGGCGACGGGCAATACGGCCCAAAGAGCGGGGGTGCTGGTAATGAGTTTTTTCATCACCATAAAATAACGCACCAGTATGATAACGGCTATCAACAGGCCCAGCAGGCAAAGCTTTATCTGCATCTTCCGGTCCTTAAACATGAAAATGGTAACGGCGGACAGGCCAACAGAGGCAATGGTAAGTATTAAAAGAAAGAAATCGCTGCCGGCCACTATTTCGGTCATTCTTCTCATCGTGGTCTTATCTACCACTTCTTCGCCGGTGGCAAAGGGAAACATGAAGGTGAGAACGGCGGCTGCCGTTGATAATAATAACCAGAGAGTTTGCTGACGCTGTATCATGATGAATTATTTTGTAGTTGCTAAAGATCAGTTTTTTTAACCTAACTCCGGATAAAGAGGGAACTGCTGCATGAATTCTTTTACGTCGCTTTTCACTGTGCCAAGCAAAGCTTCATCATCTGCATTCATCAATACTTTATCTATCATGCTGACTATGGTTTCCATGTGAGATTCTTTCATGCCACGGGTGGTAACTGCGGGCACACCTACCCTGATACCGGAAGTGACAAAGGGTGATTTATCATCAAATGGCACTGCATTTTTATTGAGAGTAATATGTGCTTTGTCCAGTGTTTCCTGTGCTTTCTTTCCTGTAAGGTTCTTATTACGGAGGTCGATGAGCATCAGGTGATTGTCGGTACCATCGCTGATCAGCTGGTAGCCTCTGGATACAAATGATTTGGCCATGGCCTGTGCATTGCTGATGACCTGCTGTCCGTAGGCTTTGAATGAATCATCGAGTATTTCACCAAAGGCCACTGCTTTAGCGGCAATAACATGCTCCAGCGGCCCGCCCTGCATTCCGGGAAATACTGCCAGGTCGAGCAGTGAACTCATCAGCCGGGTATTGCCTTTTGGATCTTTGATGCCAAACGGATTTTCAAAATCATGGCGCAGCATGATGATGCCGCCCCTGGGGCCCCTTAATGTTTTATGGGTGGTGGAAGTAACGATATGGCAGTGGTCGAACGGATCATTCAGTAACCCGGTAGCGATCAGTCCGGCAGGATGTGCAATATCTGCCATCACCAGGGCGCCTATTTCATCGGCCACTGCACGGATGCGTTTATAATCCCAATCACGGCTGTAGGCGGAAGCGCCGCAGATGATCATTTTGGGCTTTTCCCGGCGGGCAGTTTCTTCCAGGTGTTCATAATCAACGAGGCCGGTTTCTCTTTTTACACCATAAAAATGTGCCTGGTAATTTTTACCACTGAAGTTGGCGGGGCTGCCGTGGGTTAGGTGGCCGCCCATGCTCAGGTCCAGACCCAGTATTTTATCGCCCGGTTTAAGGCAGGCGAGGAAAACGGCCACATTGGCCTGTGCGCCGCTATGCGGCTGTACATTTGCCCAACTGGCATTGAATACTTTTTTCAATCTTTCAATAGCCAGTGTTTCTATTTCGTCCACCACTTCACAACCGCCATAGTATCGTTTGCCGGGATAGCCTTCTGCATATTTATTAGTGGGCACTGTACCCATGGCCTGCATCACCTGCAGTGAAGTAAAATTCTCTGAGGCGATCAGTTCGATCCCGTTTCGCTGGCGGTACAGTTCTTTGTTGATGAGGTCAAATATGACGGTGTCTCTTTGCATGGGTTTTAGTTAACTGGTTTATTAGTTTACATGTTCACGGGTCCATTAGTTCGCTGGTTCACAAGTTCTGCGGATTTGAAAGGTATTTATGTTCTTGAACAACCTTTAAACTCTTTACGTTAAACATTAAACTATCAAAAGGCAAAAGTAAGCGAGCAGGAGGAAGAGTTCGTTTTTGGGCGGCAATTTTTGTTTATTTCAAAAGTCTTACTTTCGTTGGCTTTTGATTAGTAACCTACGGAGGGGTTTCTCCGGACAAAACCACTGTGGCTTAATTCATGAAAGCTATCATACCAGTAGCGGGAGCAGGCACTAAGTTGCGCCCCCATAGTTACACCCAGCCCAAGGCGCTTATTCCGCTGGCGGGCAAAACGGTCCTCAGTATCATTATCGACCAATTGAAAAGTGTCGGCATTAACGAGTTCGTTTTTATCGTGGGCTATCTCGGCGATAAAATACAGGATTATGTGAAAGCCAAATATCCCGATCTGCAGGCGCACTATGTACACCAGGTGGACCGGCAGGGTGTGGGACATGCCGTGAGGCTTACCCGAAACATTGTGAACCAGGATGAAGTGTTTGTGGTACTGGGCGATTCGATTTGCGAATATGATATCCAGGAAGTGATCAACAGCCCTTATTCGATGATAGGCGTACGTAAGGTGGATGATCCGAGGGATTTTGGGGTGGCAGAAATTGAAGATGACGGATTTATCGGGCATGTGGTGGAGAAGCCGCAGATTCCAAAGTCGAACATGGCGTTGGTGGGAGTGTACAAGATAAAAGAGAGTGAGCAACTCTTTCAATGCCTGGAGAATAATATCCGCCAGGGGCTGCGCAGCCATGGCGAGTACAGCCTGACGGATGCGCTGGAGTGTATGATACAGGCAGGTGCAAAATTTCAGGCATTTAAAGTAGAGAACTGGTTTGACTGCGGCCGGAAAGAAACCATCCTGGAATCAAATGCTTTATTGCTGAAAAAATTTGCCCCGAAAACAGATGCCGGACAGTTTGATAATACGGTGATCGTTCCCCCGGTGAGTATTGGTGCGGGTTGTGTTATCAAAAATTCTATCATTGGCCCCAATGTGTCTATTGGGGAAAATACGACGATTGATTATTCCATTGTAAAAAGTTCTATCATCGGTTCTTTCTCCAACCTTTTTGACATAGTACTTGATGATTCGGTGATCGGCAGCGATACCAACCTTCGTGGTGAGACCCGCTCGCTGAATATCGGGGATAATACGAGTATTGATCTGGGGTAAGGAGAAGTTCATTAGTTCACCCGTTTAATAGTTCACAAAATTTCATGAATAACTTCTCTAACAGGATCACCCAACTTTTTGGCATCCGTTATCCCATCATCCAGGCAGGAATGATATGGGCTAGCGGCTGGCGGCTGGCGAGTGCGGTGAGCAATGCAGGCGGGCTCGGCATTATTGGCGCTGGCTCCATGTACCCTGATGTATTGCGGGAGCATATCCGCCAATGCAAAGCGGCCACATCAAACCCATTTGGGGTAAACCTGCCATTGCTTTACCCGGATATTGACAAGCATATCAAGATCATCATAGAAGAGGGTGTACCGGTTGTTTTTACTTCTGCCGGAAATCCTAAAACCTGGACCTCCATTTTAAAAGAGAAAAATATTACCGTAGTGCATGTAGTGAGCTCTTCCAAATTTGCCAGGAAGGCGGAAGAGGCCGGTTGTGATGCGGTGGTGGCAGAAGGCTTTGAGGCAGGCGGACATAATGGGCGGGAAGAGACCACTTCGCTTGTTTTGATACCAATAGTGAAAAAGGCTGTAACAATCCCGGTGATAGCCGCCGGTGGTATTGGTGATGGCCGCCAGATGCTGGCAGCTATGGTGCTGGGCGCTGAAGGAGTACAAATGGGCAGCCGCTTTGTGGCTTCGGAAGAAGCTTCTTCTCACAGCAACTTCAAGAACGTAGTGGTGAATATGCAGGAAGGAGATACCCAACTGACACTGAAACAGCTGACACCAGTACGACTAATTAAGAACAATTTTTTTAAGCAAGTGCAGGCGGCAGAGCTGAAAGGAGCTTCCGCTGAAGAGCTGCAAGCACTTCTGGGAAGGGCCAGGGCAAAGAAAGGAATGTTTGAAGGAGACCTGGAAGAAGGCGAACTGGAGATTGGGCAGGTAGGGGCATTGTTTGACGACATATTACCTGCCGGGGAAATTGTACGCCGGGTGTGGGCTGAATTTTGTGAGGGGCTGGCGAACCCGCTGGGTAAGTGAATGGGGATCTGTCCCATTGCTTAGATTAAGCCAACCATTTTTTGTCAGGGCTTATACAATATCTTTTAGAAGCAGTAAGGCTATCAGACCCTTCAGTCAAAAATATAGAGCACATAAAGTCATATCCTTTCAAATGAAAACCCTGCTGGAAAACTAACCAACGCAGAAAAACAACTATCCTGTCCAGTCCTCCTTTACAAAGAATTTCTTTTACTATACTGGTTCATTTTATTCTGCATAGTATTAATAGTTCTCTTCCATTGGACTCAGTAAGGCCACTTCCAGCGGCACTATGGTACAGCAGGTATTAGAAACAGGAATATTATAAGCCAGTTGCCTGAATTCTTTTTCAATCAGTGTCGGGTCTTTCAAAAAATTATTTACCGGCAACATCATATTATTAAAACAGGTTTCTGCATGTTCGTACATAGACCTGAACTCCTCTTTAAAATAACTGATACTTTCCTTCACCTGTTTGTTCACTTGCTGGTACGATTGACGAAGGAAGGAATGGATGGAGAGCCGGTTGTTGTTTCGTATAGCAGATTGCACTGCACTTAGATTAGCCGTTGTCATAATCACTGGTTTTTGAATAAGGGTAAAATTTCATGCCAGAAACAATTTTAATAATGACCAAATAGTGACAATAAGGGTAGTAGCAGCGAAAAAAAATGCTATTCAGCGGGAGTGTTTAAGCGCTGGAAATGTAATTGATAAGCACCAGGAGATAGATTTCCAGGCTGAACCTATTTTTTTTGGTGAGGACTCGCAGGATGATAAATGTGGAAAAATAGCCAAAAACAATGTGTGAATACTTTTATAAATAGCCACGAAATAATGCCAAACAGGTAATATATTTATCGGTCATTTGTAGTCAGTGTCCCGTCTTAATAAGATACGTATGCAAAAAATTATCACTTTACTCTCGCTGATTATTTGCAGCACAATGGCGTATGCCGATGTGAAGCTACCCGTACTGTTCGGAAATAATATGGTGTTGCAGCGGGATAAACCACTTCGCATCTGGGGGCAGGCAGCGGCAGGTGAAAAAGTGGTCGTGCAGTTAAATCAGCAAACACAAACCACCAGGGCGGGAAAGAACGGTGCCTGGCAGTTGTTCCTGCAACCGGAAAAAGCAGGAGGGCCGTTCCAACTTGTGGTTCAGGGAAGAAATAAACTCGTTATCAATAACATACTGGTAGGTGAAGTATGGATATGCAGTGGCCAATCAAATATGGAAATGCCCATTAATGGTTGGGGCAAGATCAATAATTATGAAAAAGAAATATCTGCTGCTGATTATCCCGGTATTCGCCAGTTCGATGTGCCTAATAGCATTAGCATCCAACCCGAGAATGACCTGAAAGGGGGTGACTGGAAAATCTGTCACCCATCCACCGCAGGGGAGTTTTCGGCCACTGCCTATTTTTTTGCGAGGGAGATTTATAAGCAACTTGGAGTGCCGGTAGGCCTCGTTAATACCACCTGGGGCGGCACACAATCTGAAGCATGGACCAGTCAAAAAGCATTTGCCCAAAGTGATCTCTTTAAGCCCATAGCTGCAGCCATGCAAACTGGGGATATTAAAACGATCATTCAACAACGTGAAGAGGCCATGATCAACCGTATCAAAAAATGGCAGGGCAGTTTTAATGAAACAATATCCGCTCAGGATTGGAAGAATACAAACTATGATGACAGCCAATGGCCGACCATGGAACTACCCGGCCTGTGGGAAGATAAAGGACTGAATGGATTGGATGGAGTGGTATGGTTCAGGAAAACCATTCAGTTGACAGAAGAAGAAGCGGCACAGGTAGCAGTGCTTGAATTGGGTAAAATAGATGATAATGACGAAACCTATATCAACGGGATAAAAGCAGGCAGCACCAGTCAATGGGATGCTATTAGAAATTATACAGTACCCAATGGAGTGTTGCGGGCAGGTAAGAATGTGATCGCTGTGAAAGTGGTGGACGATGGTGGTGGTGGTGGTTTATATGGTGATGAGGATGCCTTACAGTTAAAACTGGGTCCACAACGCAAAGCAATATCAGGAAAATGGATGTTTAGGGTAGCATCTATCAAAGGGATGGGTGATGGAAATAGCATTGGCCCCAATGAGTATCCTTCCTTATTGTTCAATGCAATGATCCATCCGCTGTTGCCCCTATCCATCAGAGGAGCTATCTGGTACCAGGGGGAAAGCAACGCAGGCCGGGCCTATGAATATCGTACCGCTTTTCCATTAATGATTAACGATTGGCGGCAACACTGGCAACAGGGTGAATTTCCTTTTTTATTTGCACAGCTGTCCAGCTATGGTTCGGCCAATGCCAACAGCAACTCCGGCAGCAACTGGGCAGAACTCCGGGAAGCCCAGGCTCTTACCCTGTCATTACCCAATACCGGTATGGCTGTAACCACCGATATCGGTGATGCCAATGATATTCATCCCAAGAACAAACAGGACGTGGGTAAGCGGCTTGCCGCAATAGCCTTGCATCATGTGTACGGGCAGCCTGGTGAATACACTGGCCCTGTTTATCAATCCATGAAAGCAGAAGCAAGGTGGATAACCTTATCCTTTACTCATGTTGGCAGCGGCTGGCGGGTAAAGGACAAATACGGCTATATCAAAGGTTTTGAAATCGCAGGCACAGATAAGCAATTTCATTTTGCCCAGGCCATGATCAAAAATGACCAGCTTGTGGTTTGGTGTGATGAAGTCATACTGCCTGTAGCAGTACGCTACAACTGGGCGGATGATGCGGGCGAAGGAAATGTATTCAATAAGGAAGGGTTTCCATTGGCCCCTTTTCGCACAGATGACTGGCCGGGGGTGACGGAGAAAAATAAATATTCGATCAATTAATACCAGTCAGGAAGCATACCCTGAAAATGGTATTGCCTGCCTGCACAGTAACCAATATATTTGAATGTAACTTTTTAGCAGGCTCCTGATTAGCGCTTCAATCCAAAACTATACGTGTATGAAACGCTACATCTTCTTGTTTCTCTTAGCGATCAGCTTTGTTTCCTGTACCACGCACTATTATGTAGTAAGACATGCCGACAGGCTGAACAATAGTGATGACTCACCGATCTCACCCGACCTGGGAGAAGCAAGAGCACGGGCCCTTCGGGACAGCCTTCTTTCCAAAGGTATTGATTCGATCTTTGCCTCCACCTACTTGCGCACGCAGCAAACAGCAGGGCCTTTGGCCACGGCACTGAATGAGAACATCCGTATTTATAATCCTGACACCACAGCCGGACTCATTACCCAATTGAAAAAGATCAATGGAAAAGATATTCTCGTAGTAGGCCATTCAGACAATGTACCGGCGATAGTACTTGGTCTTAGCGGGCAATCAGTAGCGCCAATAGTCCATAGTGATTTTGACAATCTCTATGTGATCAAAGTGAGAAAATGCTTTAATACCCGCCGCTGGCTTACACAAAAAACTTATGGCGTTCCCACTCCCTGAACAAGCACTCTTATTTTATTTGAAACGAATTAAAAATAGTTTTTACCAGGTCCAGGTATTTTTTATAGCTGGTCTGGCTGGCCGTATAAGTAAGGGTAAACAGCTTACCATCTACCACAGAAATATATTGCAGCAGGTGTAAGTTATAGTTCTCATTACCTGCCCGCTGGGTGCAGGTGTATTCTAATTCCAGCGTTTCCGAGTTGTTCCAGGTAAAGTAGGGTGATTTTATTAGTTTGAAATCCTCCAGTTTTTCAGCCAGGTTTTGTTTTATCATATCTCCCGCATCACTTACCTTAAACGCCTTCGATTCCATTACCCGTACAAGACAATTAACATTCTCACGGAATTTATCCTCCTCCGTTTCCTTTTGACTGGTAACAAAAAAACGGGTGCCGGTACCGGGCAGCTTCAGCTCCCAGCCGGAAGGATATTTAAAAGAAAAATTATAAACAGAATCGGTATGGATAAGCCAGTTAGTTTTGGAAGGGGTTTGCTGCGCCGTAATAGCGGTGGCAGAAAGCAGGCTCAGTAAGGAAACTATAAACGATTTCATGGTTAATTTCATTTTTTAAAGGTAGAGCATTTATCCTGGCAACAACCAACATAAATGGCGTGTAAAAAAAAGCTGTTCTATTTTTGATGACCTTTTGCCAAAACCAGCATTAAGAGGTATAAACTACTTACATGACAGACCCGGAAATACTGCTTCATCTGCGAAACAATCAATACCCGGCCGCCATCAAAGGGCTGTACAAAGTGCTGCCTGCTGCACAACAATACATAAAAGCAAACAGCGGGACGGCAGACGATGCGAAGGATATTTTCCAGGATGCGCTGGTGATATTGTACAAAAAGGCACAACAACCTGATTTTGTATTATCCGTACCCCTGAAAACCTACCTGCTGGCGGTAGTAAAGAATTGCTGGTGGCAGGAGTTGCGCCGAAGGAAAAAATTGCCTGCCGGTGAACTGCCGCAGGATATAGCCGACCTGCCGGTATATGAAGAGCCGGTTTTCCATCTTGCCACTGCTGCTTTCCACCTGCTGGGAGAGAAATGCCGGCAATTGCTGATCCTGTTTTATTTCAAACACAAAACGTTTAAAGAGATAGCCCGTTCACTGGCCTTTAGTGATGAGAGGGTAGCGAAGAACCAGAAGTATCGTTGTATGGAGAAAGCCAAAGAAAATTTCCTCACCCTTTCAAAAACAGGACAGCATGAATAATGATCATATACAAACAGACCGCTACCTGCAAAATGAAATGAGCGCCGCCGAAAGAACGGAATTTGAAAACCGCTTAGCCACAGATACTGCATTGCAGGAAGCATTCAAAGTACAGCAGCAGTTGGTGCAGGCCATTACTACCGCAGGTATCAAAAATGAATTCGGTAAAGCAATACGAAGAAGGATCATCCGCCGGCAATTGCTCCGCTGGGGAATAGCGGTGTTCATAGTGGCAGCCGGCATTGTATTTTATGGGGTAAAGAATAATTGGTTTAGCCACCACCACGAAACTGCAACGGAAGTCAACGCTGCCATACCGTCACCGGAACGGTTTGAGATCAATACCTCTGCGGATACAGTCATTGAAACAAAAGAAGGGGTAGTATTTGGTATTCCGGCTAATGCATTTGCCGGTGGCAGAGGTACGGTGCAATTAGAGATAAAAACAGCGCTGGATGCTT
>CALSAT010000021.1:0-17593 GCA_943372905.1 Bacteroides fragilis
ATTATGCACATTACTGCAGGACGCCGGCGTAGCCGACATATCGGCCAGTAAACCGTTGTTCCTTATCACTGTCACATTTAAGTTGCTGGTACAGGTATTGGTCGCATCAGCTATACTTACTGTATGAGGGCCCATTGATACATTGGTAAATGTATACGGGCTGCCTGCGGTTACAGGCGCACCTCCATCCAGCGAATAATTATAGGGAGGATTTCCATATCCCGGCGGTATGGCAACTGTGATAGTTCCGGTGGGTGGGCCACAATCGGTATTGGTGTTAGTGGCTGCTGCATTCAGGCTGTTGGTCAGGTTCAGGGTGATGGTATCTAAATTAATTAGCTGCTCGCCAGGGGTACTGCAGGAAGAAAACACCGTTTTGATAACATACTGGTTAGAGCCGGTAGGCGGGCATATATTGGTAAATCTGATATCCAGTTGGCCCTGTACTACGGTACTGGTATCTGCGGTGGCCACCAAGGTTCCGCCTAATGTCAATAATTCTGAACTTACAAATCTTGACCCCGGTCCTGATGGCACAAAACGATACGCCCTGTTATTTTCCTGCCACACGGTGCAGTTTCTGCCGGAAGGTGCCATGGCGGTACTGTTATCCTTTTGCAACCCAAGGATGGCAAAATCACCATTCCAGGGAGCGCCGCCGCTTCCGTCTAATCTTTTTTGTTCAATAAAAACATCAATAATACCGGTTGACTCATGCACCACTATCTGGGAAGTATTCACACTGTTGATATCCCCATATAAGGCAATCTGGTAAAAGCTGACGATCAGTTTCCGGCAGGGCGCTGTGCCTTCCACCCGCCATTCCACTTTTCGATCGGGAGTAGTGGCAGTTACATTGGGATTAAGGTCATGATAAGGCCCCATAATGGAAAGGGCCGGGTATTTCCGGTCATTGGTTTGATTGCAGGTACCCGTTCCCACATGTGGTATTTGCTGTGGCACACCCGGAAGAGCGGGGCCGAAGTCAAGCCGGAAATCATTGTTACAGTCGGCCTGTGTTACATCAAAAGATACCACCCCATTGGAGCCGATAACAAACTGGTTGTATACATTTCCATAAAAGCAAACCGGGAAGGGTAAATTGTTTAAATGGCTGAACTTATCATCCACATATATTTCCACCGGTTCATTACCGCCGGGAGTAACAAAAGGATATGGGGCGTACGGTATTGTAGTAATAACCCGGTATTCAGTACTGGTTTTTATGTGCGGTATGCGAAAGTTGATATCGGTGCAGGTTTGAGGGCAAACAAAATCAATGACCGTTCCGTTCATACTGGTCGGGATACACGCCTGCTGAGCGTTGCCGGGAGGTATGGGGAAAAGAAACCAGCCAAACAGGAATGCACAGGTCAATAGGTTCAGTTTCATGCCGGAAGGGGTTATGGTTGGCTTTCAGAGGGCAGATCAGCGTACAAGATAATCAAAATTTACCGAGGTTGAAAGAGCCCGCCACGGAGACAACGCATACCCTGTCTGCATTAAACAAAAAAGAGGCTGCCCCTTAAGACAACCTCTTCATTATTTTATAGGTCGCTGGTAATTATCGTATCAGCGTTACCACACCTTTTTTGGTGATTACTTTACCATTATTGCTGATGCCTTCTGCCATCCATACATAGGTGCCGCTTGGCTGATCCGTTCCTCCCAATTTACCATCCCAGCCCTGGTGCAGGGTGTTGGTAGAGAACACCAATTGTCCCCAGCGGTTGAATACCCTGAAATAATTCAACCCCTTGATACCAACCGGGAATGGAGTGAAGCGGTCATTCCTTCCATCACCATTAGGCGTAAAGCCCGTGGGCACATAGATATCCGGACCGGTATATACTTTAATATGTACATAGCCTTCGCCTTTGCAGCCTGCAATGGTGGAAGTGATCACCTGGTAAGTAAGATCGCTGCCAATTGGGCCGATGGTAACGATAGGATTGGCAATATTCGGATTGCTGAGACCCGTAGATGGTGTCCACGTATAAATATTAGCGTCCGGATCAGACGGTACCGCCATCAGCATGAACCTGTCGCCGGGATAGCCGATCGTATCATACGGGAAGGTTTTCACTTTTACCGGTGGCGTTACATCGATCCGCATCTCATCAGTAACAAGAGATGTACAACCGTTCGCATCAGACAGGATGGTGACCGTATAGGTAATATCCTTCGCCGGTGTTGATATGGGGTTGGGGATATTAGGATCATCAAGATAAGTGGAAGGGGTCCATTTATATACCGTGCCGCCGCCCGCATTCAACTGGTACGTTTGCCCGTAGCAGATAAATCCGTCGGTACCTGCATTTGGCACAGGCGCTGCATTTACGTTTACAATTACAGTATCATTCACACTGCAGCGGCCAAGAGTGGCAGTAACGATGTATTCGGTAGTTACTACCGGGTTGGCAACAGGGTTATGAATAGTGGTATTGCTCAGCCCTGTGCCAGGCGTCCATACATATTGTGTCGCATTCGATACCAGGTCCAGCTGCGTGGATTTGCTTTCGCAAATAGTCGGGTCTGTTTGAGCAGTAAAGCTGAGGTTATTGGTCAGCCCCACTGTGGTATTGAATGTAGCGGTACAACCCAGGTTATCCCTTACCGAAACGGTATAGTTGCCGGGGGCTACGTTAAATACATTACCGGCTTGCCAGGTGGCGCCGTTATCAATAGAATATTCATAACTGGCATTACCACCAGTAGCGTTTACAGTTATCGTACCATCATTACCACCATCGCAACTGGCGTTGGTATTTACAGGCGCAGCGCTGAGAACAGCCGGTTCAGTGATGGTTACAGTTCGTGTAGTAGTGCAGCCATTGGCATCACGGATGGTAATAGTGTAAGGACCGGCAGGCACATTGAAAATATTGCTGCTTTGCCAGTTAGTACCGCCATCAATTGAAAACTCATGCGGGGCTACGCCGCCGCCGGAGGTTACGGTGATAATACCATTGCTCTGGCCATTGCACACTACAGGTACGGTGGCGGCAGAAGCAGTCATCGCAGCAGGTTCGGTAACGGTGATCGTTTGCGAACCCACACAGCCATTCCCCTCCCGGTAATAAACAGTATATGTACCAGCTACCAGCCCGCTAAAGGTATTGCTGGCCTGCCAGGTAATATTATCCAGTGAATACTCATACGGTGCAATACCTATGACAGGCTGTGTGACTACAATAGAACCAGTGGCATTACCATTGCAAGCCACATCTGTTTTATTGACAGAGGTAGTAAGTGTGGGACCAACTGCCACATCCACGTTAATGGTATTGGTGATACATCCCGCAGCATCCGTCATTACCACCGTATGTGGTCCGGCAGGAACATTGGTAAATGTATAAGGAGCAGCTCCGGCAACAGGAGCGGCACCATCTAATGAGAAGGTGTAAGGCGCATTGCCATTGGTAGGCGTTACAGTAATAGATCCGTTTGAAGCCCCATTACAGGAAGTGGCTGATGGTGCAGCCGTGGCAGCCAGTTGAGGGCCTACGGCTATGTTCACATTGATAACGTTGGTAACACATCCATTGGCATCAGTAACCCTGATGGTATGGGCGCCTGCCGCAAGATTGTTAAAGGTGTAAGGTGCGGCACCCGGCAGGTAGGCTCCTCCATCTAATGAGAAGGTATAAGGTGCAGTACCGGTTGTAGGCGTTACAGTAATGGAACCATCTGCTGCCCCATTACAGGAAGTGGCAGCAGGAACAGCATTAGCAAGAATGACGGCACCTGCAGCTATCGTAAAGTTGATAGTGTTACTCAAACAACCAGTAGGGTTATCAGTAATAACAACGCTATGCGGACCGGGAGTAAGATTGGTGAAAGTAGTGTTCGTAGCGCCAGTTTGTGTGGTCACCCCATCCAGCACAAAAGTGTAAGGGCCTGTGCCGTTGGTGGGTGTTACAATTACACTTCCATTTGAAGCACCGGAACAACTGGCGGCGGTTAATGCAGTGGTGGCAGTAACGGCGGTGCCATTAAGTACAGTCCTGGTTAATACCCTCGTACAACCAATAGCATCTCTTATTGTGATGGTATAGGTACCGCCTGCCAGCCCGGTAAATACATTCGAGGCTTGAGGGGTGCCTGCACCAAGCTGGAAAGTAAAAGGAGCAGTTCCTGCTGTTGTGTTTACAGTAATGGTTCCATTGGTAGCGCCGGGGCAGGAAGTAGCCGTGGCTGCAGTAGTGGCGGTAACGCCGGTTCCGGTGGTCACGTTGATCGTAATGGTATTGGTAACACAGTTATTTATGTCTCTTACCACTACCGTATGGTTACCAGCGGTGAGCCCTGTAAAAGTATATGGCAATGCCCCTGCAATGAAAGTTCCACCATCTAAAGAAAAGGTAAATGGCGCTGTGCCGGAGGAAGAAGATATGGTGATGGTACCATTATTTACTCCTGTACATGCAATAGGCGTACTGGCGGTAACGGCAGAAAGATTTCCGATGACCCCAACAACTGCTGAATAGTTACCGGTACATACACCGGCAATATCTCTTACATAAACAGTATAGGTACCCGCAAGCAAACCGGTAAACGTATTGGAAGGCTGCCAGGTAATACCATCTAAAGAATATTCGTAAGGCCCGCCATTGCCACCGCTAACAGCGGTAACAGTGATGGTGCCATCAGGAACACCACAGTTAGCACGGGTGGTGACAGGTGTAGCTGCCAATCCCTGCTGACGGTCAACCCTGATGGTATCTCGTCCCATCACTTCTACGGTTATATCGTCTATCTTATCATAAAAAGCCCGCACTTCATACTGAGTTGTGGTACCAGGAGGCGGGCATATATTAGGAAAAGATACTTCCCTGTCTCCGCTGGGAAGAGCAACAGAAGTACCTACCGATACAAGGGTTCCACTCATATCATATAATTCCGCCCTTCTGAAAAGCGGAATACCGCCAATAGGTACAAAACGATATTTTTCAGACATACCGACTGCACCCCATGGCGGATCAGAAGCACGGCGGCCCGGCACCATTACACCAATATCTCTGGCATTGTTCTGTACTCCCACCATTGACCGTCCCTGGTTCCATCCGGGACATATCTGCATATCATACAGGGCTACATCAATGATACCATTAGATTCATATAAGGTAATTGTATGCGTGTTCTCAAAAAGGTTATTACAGGCGCCGGAGAACAAAGGAATTTTATAGTACGACAATGTCCATGTACGATAAGGAGAAATACCGGCACCAACATAAGAAATCAATCTGTTGGGGGATGTAGTAACTCCCACATCAATATCATGGTATGGCCCCATGATCAACTCCCTGTCATAAAAAGTACTGGGCAAATCCTGAGGTGCTCCTCCATTAATAATATTCCAATGTGAAAACTGGTTTGCCTCGGCAAGATCAAAACATACGTATCCATTACTGCTTGCCAGTAACTGGGTTCGGACATTCCCAAAGAAAGTAAAGGGAAATCCTATGTTTATTGGATTGGTGTACCTGTCATCAACATTAAGCATCGTTGGAGTCTGGGGAACAGCAGGATCATATGCGGCCAATAAACAAGTGGGATTCACAACTGGACTGTTTACTGCATATGTAGTAGCCTGGCGCTGCGGGTCAGGAACTTTACTTTTAATGGTAAAACAAGCGGCTGGCGGGCAACCCGGCAATACCGTGTCTTTTGCGCAGTTAAACCAATATTGTGCGGATACGCTTCCGGAAAGAACAAATAAACAGCCAAGGGCTGCGAGGGTTCTCAACAGTGTGATTCTCATAACTAAGAAATGCAGTTTGTTTGGGTAAAATCAGTTCCTCGACAAGCCTACAAAATACTTAAAAAAGTTAAGAAAAACTCGGAGAAGTTTAAGAAATTAGTAAAAAAGTTAATTTAAGGTTGATAAGTCAGAACACCAGGTGTTTGACAGGGAAGAACGCAGGGGTTGGGTCATAATTCCCGCATATTTCTGGGTGCTGTATTCTCGTAACCGGCAATTTATTTTGGAAGCATCTTAAGTAACGCTTTTATTTCCTGATGGGCAACAGACTCCTTTTCAGCTTTATCAAAAATAGTAAGCAAGTAAACGGTTGACTCAACAACCCTGACAAAAGTAATCACCCTTGCACCACCTGATTTCCCTTTACCTTTTGAAGTTATTGAAAGCCTGATCTTAAAGCAGTTATTTCCTAAAGAAATACCTTGTTGCGCATTTTTTTCAAGCTCTTCAACGAGTGAAATAAAATCAGCTTTTAATGACGGGTACTTTCGGATTAGCCGTTTTAGCTCCTTCTCAAACCGGGGTATGGTTTTTACATTATAACTCATTTATTAAATCCCTCGCATTCCGTGCCTTCAGTTTTCCCGCCTTAATCAAATTCATTTCCTTCACTGCCTGCTTCAAATCACCCAATACCTTTTTCTTATATGGAGAAACTGGTGTTGCCTTTACGAAGGAAAGACTGTTCAGCAGTTCCATTACAAACTCCGCCTTACTATCTTTAATATCAAGCATCACTTTCATACTATATATCTTTTGTACAAATTTAATAAAATACTTTTACCATCACGATGGTATATCCTCCATATCATACCGTTCCACCGACTCGATGCCCGGCAGGTTCAGCAGGCTTTGCACCAGGTTGTCTAACTCCTCTTTATCATGCACATAAAGTTTGATATTGCCTTCAAACAACCCCTCCTTCGCTTCAATGGTAAGGGCCGCAATATTTATTTTCAATTCGCCGGAGATCAGCATGGTGATCTTATTCACCACTCCCACATCATCCATGCCCACTATCTTCACCCCGGTCAGGAAGGATATCTCTTTGTTCTTGGCCCACTTGGTTTTCACCACCCGGTGCCCGTAGTTGGACAATAATTTTGTGGCATTAGGACAATTGGTGCGGTGTATCGTTAAGCCTTTTCCGGTGGTAACAAATCCAAACACGTCGTCTCCGGGAATAGGCTTGCAGCAATTGGCCAGGTTATACACTATCTTATCGCTGCTTTCCCCAAAGATCACAAGTTCTGCATCCTTCCGGTTAGCGCCCTGATGGGCCGGGTTGTACTCCGGTTTCAGCTCATGTATCTTCACTGGTCTTGGCGCTTCCAGCCGGTCGCCCATCACTTTAAATTCTTTCAGCTCTTTCAGATCAATATTTTTTACCGATACCTGGTAAAACAGGTCAAGGTTGGAAGGCAGTTTATACCATTGCACCAGTTCATCTATGTTGTGTTGCGACATGGGTACGCCCAGCCCTTCCAGCTTACGCTGCACCGTGTACTTTCCTTCATCGGCTACTTTCCGTTTTTCTTCTTTCAGGGCATCCCGTATTCTTCCTTTGGCTTTGGAAGTAACCACAAAGCCCAGCCAGTCTTCCGATGCTTTTTGTTTATTACTGGTAATGATCTCCACCTGGTCACCACTCTGCAGCTTATGGCTGATGGGCACCAGTTTATGATTCACTTTGGCGCCGATCGTTTTTACCCCGATAGCACTGTGAATAGAAAAAGCAAAATCCAGTGCGGTGGAGCCTACCGGCAGCATCTTCACATCGCCTTTGGGGGTGTACACATATATCTCTTCGGCCAGGAAACTGGTCTTGAAGTCCTGTAAGAAATCTATACTATCCGTTTCCTGGTTGGTGATCACTTCCCGTATCTGCTGAAACCATTTATCAAAACGGCTTTCATCGCTGGTGCCTTCTTTATATTTCCAGTGGGCGGCAAGTCCCTTTTCTGCTATCTCATTCATCCTTTTGGTACGGATCTGCACTTCCACCCAGCGGCCCTGCGGCCCCATCACGGTGGTATGCAGTGCCTCATACCCATTGCTTTTAGGATTGCTGAGCCAATCCCGCAGCCGCTCCGGAGAAGGATTGTACTCATCCGTTATCATGGAATATACTTTCCAGCAATCTTCTTTCTCTTTTTCCGGCGGGGAGTCCAAAATAGCCCTGATAGCAAAAAGATCATACACTTCCTCAAACTCCACTCCTTTCTTTTTCATTTTATTCCAGATGGAATGAATGCTCTTGGGGCGGCCATATATCTCAGCATTCAGGCTGGCCTTTTCTAATTTATCCCGGATAGGTTTGATGAACTCATTGATATACTTGCTTCGCTCCTTCTTCGTTTCGGCCAGCTTACGGGCAATGTCTTTGTACACATCCGGCTCCATATACTTCATCGCCAGGTCTTCCATTTCTGTTTTGATATTGTACAAACCCATCCGGTGTGCCAGCGGCGCATACACATACACTGTTTCTGAAGCGATCTTTAATTGCTTTTCCCTTTTCATACTGTCGAGGGTCCGCATATTATGCAGCCGGTCGGCCAGTTTTATTAATATTACCCTGGGATCATCGGTGAGGGTAAGCAGTATCTTTTTAAAATTCTCTGCCTGTTGTGAGGCATTGACATCAATAACATTGGAAATTTTAGTTAGCCCGTCCACAATGCGGGTGATCTCTTCACCAAATTCTCTTTTGATATCATCCAGGGAAATATCGGTGTCCTCCACCGTATCATGCAGCAGGGCGCAGATAGTGGAACGGATACCAAGGCCGATCTCGTCCACGCAGATCTTGGCTACCGCAATCGGGTGCAGGATGTAGGGCTCACCGCTTTTGCGCCGCATGGTCTTATGGGCTTCCGCCGCCATTTCAAAAGCTATGCGGATAAGGTTCTTATCTCCGGGTTTTAACTTGGTCTTGAGCACCTTCAGCAGGGAACGGTACTCCCTCAGGATCAGTTTCTTTTCGTCCTCTTCATTCAGATTGTACTTGGGTATCTGGGCTACAGTTTCCATTGTCTACGAATTTAGTGATTTTTGACTAAGAGGCTAAGCCGGGCAAACAGAAAACGGGCCATTGCGATAAGCCTGAACGAATTCAGCAGGCCCTGCCCGGATGTTTTCTGCCGGAAAAGAATTAAGGGAGATAAAAAGTTTTACAATCAGCACCGTAACAGCTCCAATTCTTATGCTCTGTTGTCTTCCGGTTAAAAAATGATACCACTCCGGTGAATTTCAGCTAACCTCAAAACAGCAAATAAGATATCTCTGAACAATTGCAGATGATTTTTCATAACCAACTGCTTTTGCACACCTTATCTGCACTCTTTATCCTCCCACCTTGCTTAAATACATACTCCGCATGGTCTGTTTCGTTCTGGCTTCCTGGTAGATAAGCCGATGATAAGCCGTAGATAAGCCGATGATAACCCGATGATAAGCCGGTATATAAGGAGCGGGTTATCTACGGGTCATCAGCGGTTCATTTCCCCTTTATCTGCTTTTTAAATACCTGTTTGTGCTGCCAGTTGCAGCAACGAGCCTGCCTGTTGCAAGCCGGTCAGGGGCCATAAAGCAGGTAATGGTGCTACAAACAAAAGAGGTAAAGAGGGTCTTGTACAACCTCTTTACCTCCTTCAACTAATTTTGGCTGTTGGCCTTTACTTTAAAAAATCATACCGCAGCAACAGTTCATGCCCGTTTGATCCCCTATCATACACACTTAATGGTGTGTTGAAAATATCGAAACAATAGCCGATAGTGAATTTCTTATGCACTTTTACACCGGCAGACAACATCCAGCTTTGTCTTGCCCGCAGGGCCAATCCCCACCAAAACACTTCTTTGTGCTCCACCCGTACGCCACCCTGAAACTCCAGGGGTGCATTTGGCAGGTAAATAAACAGGATATTGGGGATGATCTTTGTGCTGCCATCCACATCCCACATATAGTTACTATGTAAATAATAGTGGCGATAGAGTCGTGCCTCTTCTGTACGTGTAAGATTGCCACTGTAAAAGTCAAGCTTGGTTTGTATCAACTGGCTGGCACTGGCGCCTATCTGGAATTTTTTACCTGTGTAGGCCACCCCTACGCCGGCATCCCCTTTGAAGCGGTTATCCGCACCGGCCAACACCGGGTCATTGCCCAGGGAAGCCTGCAGTTTTACTTTATCAATGGAGAATTGCTGAAACCTTGCTTCCAGTCCGATAGAAAAAGAAGCCTCTCCATTCTTCAGCGGAATATGATACGCATAAGAGGTTTGCAGGCCGGTACGTTTGGTGGG
This sequence comes from Bacteroides fragilis, assembly GCA_943372905.1. GTDB lineage: Bacteria > Bacteroidota > Bacteroidia > Chitinophagales > Chitinophagaceae > JJ008. The sequence continues at coordinate 10,069 of CALSAT010000021.1, forward strand.
TCCAGTCACATCATTATACACGTATCCGCCAATACCGATCTTGGCGCTCTTGATATATCCGGAGCCAAATACCAGGGTTGTTTGCGGGCCTCCGTCAATACCATCCCACATTTTCCGGTACGAAGCTCCCACCACTCCATGCTTCTGCGCACCGGCGGTGGCAGGATTGTGCAGGTTGCCGTGCTGATCGTATAAAGAAGAGGTCATTAACTGTTGTGCCGAAACAACGGTAACAGATGCCAGTAATGATAAAAGAAATATATAGCGTTTCATCTCTTTAATAGTTTAATGATTATCTCAGAATAGTTAAGTTTCCTTTCAGGTATTCAGTTCTTCCGTTTATTAGTTTAAAGCTGATGACGTAGTAATAAGTGCCGTCGGGAAGAGGTTTGCCTTCATAGGTTCCATCCCATGTATTCTTATAATCATTGGATTCAAATACTTTGGCACCGTACCGGTTAAACACCTGCGCTTTGGCACTGATCAAACAGTTACCATTAGTGATCAGCCACCTTTCATTGATACCATCTCCGTTGGGAGTAAAGGCTTCCATTGGCTTGATACAATAGGGCACTACAGTAATGGTGACTTCGTCTCTGGCGATACAACCCTGGGGATTGGTAACCGTGAGCTGGTAAGTGGTGGTTACCTGCGGGTTAGCATTCGGGTTCAGTATATTGGCACTGCTTAATCCGGTTGAGGGAGACCATAGGTAAGAACCTGCGGAACCGGTAGCCTGCATCTGGTAAATATCCCCTGCTATGATGGAAGCATCCGGACCGGCAAAGGCCGATGCGCCGGGGAATACTGACAAAGTAAAGGAGCGCTGTAGTGTACATGAGCCGAGAGTGGCCGTCAGTGTATAGGTAGTAGTGCCAGTGGGTGTGATAACAGGATTGGCAATACCGGGGTTGCTTACGCCTGTGGTGGGCGACCAGCTATAAGTAGTGGCGTTGCTTACCACCGTTGGGGTAAATGAATTGCCCAAACAAACCGAACCACCGTTGATCGGGTTTAATGTAAGATTATTGATAAAGACGATCGTTACTGTTCCGGAAGCGGTACATCCACTGGCAATATTCCTTGATATAACATTGTAAGTGCCCGCAGCAAGCCCTGTAAATGTGTTGGATGCCTGGTAAGTAGTACCGCCATTGATGCTGTACTCATAGGGTGGATTGCCGCCGCCTGCCGCCGTAATGGTGATGGTGCCGCCGGTGGTGCAACTGGCATCTGTTTTAGCCGTTGTGATGGTCATGGTATTTACCAACTGCAGGGTAACCGTTTGAGTGCTGGTACAGTTGTTTGCATCTCTTACCACCACATTATAAGTACCGCCGGCTAAGCCAGTAAATACGTTAGATGGCTGGTAGGTTGTTCCTCCGTTGATGCTGTACTGATAACCAGGCGTACCACCCGTTGCGGTAACAGTGATAGTGCCATTGGGCAGACAGGTAGGATCTACCTTTGCAAAACTGAAGGTAGGGGACAATCTTTTTACATAAACCGTGTCGGTAAATACCACATCTTGTGGCGGGTCGCCAATACAATCATTATAGGTTACCCGTAATACGTATGCTGTGCTGTCAGCAGTAGGGCACACGTTTGGAAAATTGAGGTTCAATATTCCGGCGGAAAGGGTGCTGGTATCGGCATTGGCTATTACCGTGGTAGTACCGGCCACCAGTAGTTCCGCACTTTTCAAACGGGAGGTACCGCCACTGGGAATAAAGCGCCAGCAGGAATCCATCGCAGCACTTCCCCATACAGTGGCATTTTTGCCAGCGGCCGCTACAGCACTGTTGCGGGCCTGGTTCTGCATACCTAAGATGGTAAGCCCGCTGTTCCAGGAGGTACAAAATGGTTTGTCCTTGATATATACTTCAACTATACCAGTTCCTTCATACAACACCATCTGGTGGGTGGCACGGGGGGCCGTACAACTGGAGCCGAAATAGGGCATATCGTTATAGCTGGCAACAAACCTTCTTTTAGGGGCAGTACCTTCCACTCTCCATTCGATCTTCTTATTGGCTGAAGTAAGATTGGGGTTGATGTCATGATATGGGCCAAAGATCATTGAAGGAGCATAAGAAGTGTTAGGAATAGCGCCAGTCGTAGCACTGATGGAGTAGCCGCTTCCCTGGCCAGCCCTTGAAATATCAAAAGTAATGGCAGAGTTGGACCCCATCAGTAATGAACTGTAGGTAGATCCGTAATAGCAAAAAGGAAATGACATATTGATCACCGGACTCCAGGTATCATCCACATATATCTGTGAAACGACAGTGCCGTTGGGGGTAGTGTACGCAAATGGCACATAGCCCGGATTGGTGACCACATAGCCGGTAGATTGCTTAATGTGCGGTACCTGGGCTGTAATGGTGGTACAGTTGGTGCCGCAGGGCAATATAATGTTCCGGTTGGCAATAGTAAAAGTAGTGGCCGGGTTCTGGCCAATAGCCAGCATACTTGTGGTAAGCACAACAAGTGTGAGCAAAAGCTTTCTCATCAGCAGTTAGTTTGTTTGGCGTATAAATAAATTAATTACATGCGGCAAAATACCACATCAGTTGTTCCAGGATATAAAATTTTGGGAGGATTACGACTTCTTAGTCGTTGAATAATCAGTCAGTTCGGTTAAACAGTATATGCTCAAACGTAGCATTTTTTTCTTATTAGCAAAAACATTTCTGCCGGTTTTTGCAAGGCATCTGATTTATTGCCTGTGTAACTGCCGGATAAAGCAAAAAGCCCTACATTTGCAACCCCAAAGAACAGCTTCGAGCTGTTAGCGAAGAGCTACGAGCCATTTCTCGTAATTCAGAACTTATAACTCGAAACTCGTATTCCGGATGTGGTGAAATTGGTAGACACGTCAGACTTAGGATCTGATGCCGCAAGGTGTGGGGGTTCGAGTCCCTCCATCCGGACCTTTCAGGATGACAAGTTGAAAAGTTGATAAGATAACAGGGAATGCCAGTCCTTATCAACTTTTCAACCTATTAACTTATCAACTTAATAAAATGGCAACTGTTACCAAAGAAAATATCGGTCTGCTGCACGAAAAGCTGACAGTGAAACTGGAAAAGACCGACTACCTCCCTTCCTTTGAAAAAGCACTGAAAGAATACAGCAAAAAAGCAAATATCCCCGGCTTTCGAAAAGGTATGGTACCTGCCGGGCTCATCAAAAAAATGTACGGCACTTCTTTGTTTACTGATGAAGTACTCAAAACCGTTGATAAAGAACTGATCGGCTACCTGCAAAACGACAAACTGGACATTTTTGCCCAGCCATTGCCCCTCGAATCTGATTTTAAACAATTAGATGTAAATAACCCGGCTGACTATACATTCGAGTTTGAAGTGGGGATGAAGCCTGAGTTCAGCCTGCCCGACCTGGCCAAAGCAAAAACTACCCGCTATGTAGTGACCGTGACCGATGAAATGATAAACAATGAAGTAGACCGCCTGCAGAACCGCTACGGCAATATGAAGGACGAAGAAACCGTGACCACCGAAGACAATGTGCTGAATGTAACCTTTGCGGAAGCGAATGCCGATGGCAGCGAAGTGGAAGGCGGGATAAAAAAAGACAATTCGATACTGGTAAAATACTTCGCTGAAGGCTTCCGTAAAAACTGGATGGGCAAGAAAGCCGGCGACTCAGAAACGGTTCAATTACTATCTGCTTTTGATGAAAAAGAAAGAGAGTGGATCGTTGGCGACCTGGGCCTGAATAAAGAAGATCCGGCTGCTGCTGATAAATACTTCACTATCGCCATCACCAAGGTAGGCCTGTTGGAAAAGAGAGAATTGAATGAAGAGTTTTTCAACCAGCTTTATCCTAACCAGGATGTAAAAACGGAGCAGGATTTTCGGGATAAAGTAAAGGCAGAAATTCAAAACTACTGGAACAGCCAGGCCAATAACCAGATCCACGACCAGGTGTTCCATCAACTGGTGGACCATACGCAAATTGAGTTCCCCGCTGATTTTTTAAAGAAATGGGTAAAATCACAGGGAGAAACTGTTAAAACAGATGAAGAGGTGGAAAAAGAGTTCCCCACTTTCCTCAGTCAACTGAAATGGACGCTGATCTCTGACAAAATTGTGCAGGATAATGCTATACAAGTAAACCCGGATGAAGTAAGGGCTTTCGCCAAACAGCAACTCTTCAGTTATATGGGCGGTGCCAACCTGAGCGATGACCAGCCCTGGGTAGCTGACTATATTGAGAAAATGATGAAAGACAGAAAATATGTGGAAGATGCATATAACCGTCTGCAGACACAAAAAATATTTGAATGGGGTGCCTCCCAGGTAAAACCAGCCGATAAAGACATCAGTGCGGAAGAATTCACCAAAATGGTTGAAGAACACCAGCACCATCATCATTAATTAAGTCAAAAAGTCCGAAGCGTGGAAGTCCGGAAGACTATTTCTTTTCCAAGAATAGTTCTTTCGGACTTTCTGGCTTTCAGATACCCGACTTTCTGTCAGTGATTTTGCAGTTACACCATTTGGACGGATATTTGATGATCAGGAAGATAGGGTTGAAAACGGGCCTGTTGAATAGCTGACACAATAGTTTCTTATCAACTGTCTTTGTCTTATCCACCTGAAAATTTATCAACCTGTCAACTTTTAAACTTATTAACTTATAGCTCATGACCTTTAATTCAGAGTTTGAAAAATATGCGGTAAAACACCGTGGCCTTTCGTCCAATACCCTGCACAGCTATGCTTCTCATATGGTTACGGCAATGACGCCTAATATCATTGAGGAACGTTCGCTGAATGTGGCGGTAATGGATGTGTACAGCCGACTGATGATGGACCGTATCATCTTCCTGGGATATCCTATTAATGATGAGATCGCCAATATTGTAACGGCACAGTTGCTATTCCTCGACTCATCCGACCGTTCCCGTGATATCAACATGTACATCAACAGCCCCGGCGGCAGTGTCTATTCCGGTTTGGGTGTGTATGATACCATGCAATATGTAAGTCCTGATATCGCTACTATCTGTATTGGCGTGGCCGCTTCTATGGCTTGTGTACTGCTGGGAGCCGGCACCAAGGGTAAAAGAGCTGCGTTGAAACATTCCCGCATCATGATGCACCAGCCCAGCGGCGCTATTGGCGGCCAGGCCAGTGATATTGAAATAACGGTGAACGAGATCCGCAAGCTGAAAAGAGAATTGTATGAAGTGGTAAATGTGCATACCGGCAAATCGCTGGAGCAGATCGAAAAAGATTTTGACCGGGACAACTGGATGACAGCCGCCGAAGCCAAGGAATATGGATTAGTAGATGAAGTGCTGCTGACCAACCCCAGAAAGGTGAAGAAGGACTAAACAGCCCATTTGAAGCTGTGCTGAGTTGGAAATTTGAAAATCGAATATGTCCTGGATAAAGATAATTCCGGGCAGAAAATATCACAAAAGAAACATCACAATATGAACCGCAAACAGTATTTATACAACGACTGGAGAGCTGAAGACGAAGAAGAGGAAAAAGAAGAACGCCCCAAAAGCGACAACGAACTGGGTATGTTCAATAAAAAATTAGAACGTTATTTCTTTGAAAAAAGAGCAGTATATCTCTGGGGAGTGGTGGATGATAAAAGCGCTAAAGACATTGTGAGCAAACTATTGTTGCTCGATGCCGACAAGCCAGGGGAAGAGATCAAATTCTATATCAACAGCCCCGGCGGAGTGGTAACCAGTGGCATGGTAATGTATGATACCATGCAGATGATCAGCAGCCCCGTAAGCACCATTTGTATGGGACTGGCAGCCTCTATGGGCAGCATCCTGCTGAGCGGCGGCGAGAAAGGCAAACGCTATATTTTCCCGCATGGGGAAGTAATGATACACCAGCCTTCACTGGGCGGTTATATTCAGGGTGTGAGTGCCGACCTGGAGATCCAGGCGGAGCAAACCCGCCGGGTAAAAGAGATCGGCGCCGGCATCCTGGCCAGGAATTGCGGAAAAACGGTGGAGCAGATCATGAAGGATTTTGACCGGGACTACTGGATGGATGCGCAGGGAGCCATCAAATACGGCATTGCTGACAAACTGGTAGAAAAACTGTAAATCACTGATAATAAACAGATAAGGCCTGTTCTGATAGCGGAACAGGCTTTTTTCATCTGCTTTCGGGAAATAAACCCGTGCTTGTCCGGGTGGTTTTATAATTTTGTGAGTTACAAATCCGTTTGTAACCCGTTATACTATAAGAAAATATGGCAAAGAATCCTTTACATTGTTCATTTTGTGGCCGCAGCCGTGATGAGGTGAAGATCCTCATTGCCGGTCAGGAAGGACATATTTGTGAAAACTGCGTGGAGCATGCCCGGGAGATCATTGACCAGGAGCTGACCATTAAAGACGAAAAAGGAACTTCTTCATTCAAACTCAACGTGAAGAAGCCCATTGAGATCAAAAAATTCCTGGATGAATATGTGATCGGGCAGGATGAGGCCAAGAAAACACTGGCCGTAGCGGTGTACAACCACTACAAGCGTTTACAACAAAGAAATAATGAAAATGCGCCTACCGCCACCAGCGATGTAGAGATTGAAAAGAGCAACATCATCATGGTGGGTGAAACAGGCACCGGTAAAACCTTACTGGCCAAAAGCATTGCCCGTCTGCTGAATGTTCCTTTCACCATTGTAGACGCCACCGTATTTACTGAGTCCGGCTATGTGGGTGAAGACGTAGAGAGCATTCTTTCCCGCCTGCTGCAGGTGTGCAACTACGATGTGACGGCTGCTGAAAGAGGTATTGTTTTTATAGATGAAATTGATAAGATAGCCCGCAAGGGAGATAACCCCTCCATTACCCGTGATGTGAGTGGTGAAGGTGTGCAGCAGGGAATGCTGAAACTGCTGGAAGGCTCCGAAGTGCTGGTACCGCCCCAGGGTGGACGCAAGCACCCCGAACAGAAATTAGTAAAGATCAATACCCAGAATATCCTCTTTATCTGCGGCGGCGCTTTTGATGGCATCGACCGTATCATTGCCCGCAGGGTACAGACCAATACGATCGGTTTCAATGTGGACAAAGAACTGCAGGAAGACATGAAGAAGAACCTGCTGCGCTATGTAAATCCACAGGACCTGAAGGGATTTGGCCTGATACCAGAATTACTGGGCCGCCTGCCCGTTGTCACACACCTTGATCCCCTGGATGCTGCCACACTCCGGCTTATCCTTACTGAACCGAAGAATGCACTCATTAAACAATACCAGCGCCTCTTTGAACTGGAAGGCATCAGCCTGACGATAGAACAGGACGTACTGGATTTTATGGTAGAGAAAGCCATTGAGTATAAATTGGGTGCCCGCGGCCTCCGCAGCATCTGTGAAGGCATTCTTACCGACGCTATGTTTGAAATGCCTTCTTCCAAAGAAAAGGAATTTACCCTGGACCTGGAATATGCCAAACGTAAGTTTGATAAGAGCAAACTGAGTTTGCTGAAAGTGGCGTAAGAAAAGTTTCAAATGTTCA